>PXBB01000078.1 GCA_003565735.1 Bacteroidales bacterium | reverse complement strand
GCTACAAGGTGGAAGCAGTTTTAATTCCCGATTTTTTTGATGACGGAGAAGCCAACCGCCTCACGGTTTGTGTTTCGTCGCAGGTGGGCTGCATGTTTGGATGTTCATTTTGTGCAACCGGAAAAATGGGCTATTTCCGGAATCTTACCCACGGTGAAATTGTGGACCAGGTGCAGGCAATCAACGAGTTATGCGAGGAGAGGTTCGGTAAAAAAATCACCAACATTGTGTATATGGGAATGGGCGAGCCCCTGCACAACTACAAGGCAGTGGTTGAATCTGCACGAATTATTTCAGATCCGCTGAGTATTGACCTCTCACCCCGGAGAATTACCATTTCGACGGTAGGCCTCACCAAGCAGATAAAAAAACTTGCCAATGAAGATCTTGGAGTGAATATGGCGATCTCCCTTCACGCCGCTGATGATGAAAAAAGAAACAGCATCATGCCGATTAACGAATCCCTGAACCTCGAAAAACTGGAGGAAGCCGTAACCTATTACTTCAATAAAACCGAAAAGCCGGTTACATATGAATACATTCTTTTTGATGAGTTTAACGATTCTCCTGAAGATGCCCGCAAGCTTGCAAAAATTGCCCGCTGGGTGCCCTCAAAAGTAAACATCATCATGTACAACAATGTGGCCGGGGTAACGCTGCAGCGCGTACGAGAGGAACGGCTCGATTCATTCATGCGCACATTGATTAAACACGATGTAACTGCAACCGTTCGCCGAAGCCGCGGAGATGACATTGATGCCGGTTGCGGCCAGCTTGCCATCCGTGAGGGGAGTGAGAGAGGAAAAAGCATTGAGTGAGAACTAACCATCGACTGCCGAGTGCAGTTTTCGGCTGTCGAATGATGGGGGATTAAATGTGATAGTGCAAACGTCCCGTTTGTGCTCCCATATCCTGGCGCAAGCGTCCGCTTGTGCCTTTCCGTGCACTATCGCACCTCAAACCGCATACCACAACCTATCGAATCAACTCTCCATCCTTCCTCGCCTGTTGAATCACATTACCCGATGTAATTGCATAAAACGGAGTGATGGGAAACCCTGTTCTTCGAAGTGCCCGGGCGGTCCAGGTGTTGGAAGTTTTGGGGACAAAATAAAGGCCGTTTGCTTTAAAAAACTTGCTGTTTCCATATAATCCTTCGCTTGCAAGCTGTACGTTGCCGTCACGATCAGGCCGGAACCGGTCGGCAATAAATTTGCCAAGTTCTTCGGCTCCCTCCTCTGTGACCTGTACCCGGACAATACTGCTGGCACCAAAATAATTTTCAATCGGGATATCCATCCCCACCACATGAATCACACTTCGGGTAGGCAGCAACGCGGCGCGCATCATCAGCCCGAATCCCGCTTCACTGTCTGTATAGTACCGGTTATCTCCCCAGCCAAATTTCAGTGTTCTGGCCTCGGGCATGTCGGGGTGCTCCGGCAGAAGGTGCTTGATGTAATCCTGCTCAATGGCAATACCCACATGCCAGCCGTGACTTACCACGTACACAGGCACCGGCCGTTCTGCCTCATCATCCGGATAAAGCTCTTTTACCGGGCCGAGGCAGCCGATAGTAATACTGAAAATGATGAACAGCAGGAAACGGATCATTATCAAAAGATTTATTAAACCGGTTATTTTAATGATAGAGTATTATAGAATTCAATATCAAGAAATTGGGGGCCGGTTATCAATGTTCACAAATTTATTGGGATGAACAACCGATGTTTCATTATTTATGCACTAATACTCTTTTTCTCTATCCACCTCGTACAATAAAGCCATCCCTGAAAGTGTGCGTTTGTAATTCTCAACCAGAAGTTCGGCAGCTTCATCCGGGTCGGTGATGGATGCAACGTGCGGCGTGATTGTAATCTTTTCCCGCCCCCAAAAAGGATGAGATTCAGGCAGTGGCTCTTCTGAAAAAACATCCAGTACGGCATGTTTGATGAGTCCGGTATCCAGTGCGTAAATCAGGTCTTCTGACACCAGATGTTCGCCGCGGGCTGCATTCACCAGAAATGCCGGCTGCTTCAACTGTTTGAAAAGGCCGAGATCCAGAATACCTTCAGTTTGATTTGTGAGAGGCAATATATTCACCAGAATGTTGGTGCGGTTCAGGAAATCGGTCAATTCGTCTTCGGCAAAGGTTTCAGCTCCTTCTATCATCTTTTTGGTCCGGGACCATCCGGCCACTGAAAATCCGTTTATTAAAAGCCGTTTTGTAACTTTACTTCCAAGTTCACCCAATCCCAGTATTCCGATGGTCAGCTCATCTTTTTTATAGGTTTTGTGAACTTTCCATTTGCCGGTTTTTTGCTGTTCAAGATAGATTTCTGTTTTCCTGATAATATTCAGACATGCTGTTAAAATATAGTCGCTCATCTGATCGGCAAGTGACGAAGTGATAATCCGTGTGATTTTTACATGTTCAGGAATGGTTTTGTCTTGTATCAGATGATCCACTCCTGCGCCCAGCGAGGAGATTACTTTTACATTGGGATATTGCGAAAAAACATGTTTTGGATGCCGCCATGCTACGGCAAATTGCACACGGTTCAAATTTTTTACATTCGGCCAGATTTCCACATCGATATTGGAGTCAATCTTTTCGATAGCTGCTTTGAAAGGTGCCATATCACGATGATTGCTGACCAGTAAAAGTGACATATTGAAGTTTTTAATTATTGAATAATTCTTCAGGATAATCCGCTTGAAGATAAGAATTGTTCTGCCATTTCTTGCCGGATGATTGCAATCAAACCTTCATCAAATAGTTTCAAAATGTTTTATGCTTGTTTTCTTAGATTACATGTCAGTTCAAAACATAATCAGAAAACGATGACGCATAAGAGATACACACGATTTTTCCACATTATCATTTCATTGGCCGTAATTTTTGTTGCCGGTTCAGACATTTTAGAGGCACAGGGGCAGTTCACATTTCAGGATGTGATGCAATTTGAAGACATCAAAACCCCGGTAATTTCTGCTAATGGAGAGTGGGTGGCATTCGGGGTATGGCCGGAGCTGGGTGATGGTGAAGTCCGAATCAAAAATGTAAACG
>PXBB01000065.1 GCA_003565735.1 Bacteroidales bacterium | reverse complement strand
TACTTACCGCTTTACGTTCAGGACTTTTTAACCGACGAAAAGCTCATTGAGTGTTCGGCCCAGGCAACGGGAGTATATATCAGAATTATGTGCGTTATGCACAAATCAGAAAAATACGGAACCATTTTGCTTAAGCAAAAAGACAAGCAAAACCCTAAGCAAGTTTTAAATTTTGCTTACAAACTTGCTAAGTTTTTGCCTTACCAAACTGATGTAATTGCCGGGGGCCTTCAAGAGCTTTTAGATGCCGAAGTGTTAAAAATTGATGGCGACTACCTGGTACAAAAGCGCATGGTAAAGGATAATGAAATTAGCGAAATACGGGCAAAAGCGGGAAGCAAAGGGGGCAAAAATTCACGCCAGAAAGAAAGAAATTTTGCTTCAACTTTTGCTAAAGCAAAATCCCAAGCAAAACACCAAGCAAACTCTGAAAATGAAATTGAATATGAAAATGAAATTGTAAATGATAAAGAAAAGGGGGTTAAGGGGGAAAAACAAAAACTGCAAAAAGTAGAGTTACCATTTTCATCCGACAATTTTAAAGATGCCTGGCAAGATTGGAAGGAATATAAGCGAAAAGAACATAAGTTCAGGTTTGCCGCCGAAAAATCTGAAAAGGCATCTCTTACATCACTATTTAATCTTGCCCATGGCAATGAACAGTCAGCAATTAAGATAATACATAAAAGTATAGCCAACGGATGGAAGGGATTTTATGAGCTTACCCAGAATGGGAAAAGCAATGAACCCATATCCAAAATTGAACAATTACAAGGAACATTTGAAAGAGTATCAGAAATGCTAAAAACAAGTTGAAATGGAAAAAGTAATCAAATCAATATCAGATGGCCACAGGCTTACGGTAGTTGAAAAAGAAAAAGCCGAAATGCCCATGCTGGCAATACTATTGAAAGCCTATGCCGATACCGGGCAAAAAGTACCTTCAGATAATGACATGGTACGCAACTGCCAGGCTGTTTATGAAGATGTGAAAAACCACTTCCCCCTGCTTACCCTTGATGAAATAGATTATGCCATTGGTAAGATGATCCGGGGATATTACGGCGAGTTTACAGGTGTAACCGTGGCCAATATACACAAAGCACTTAAAGCCTATGCCGGCTCAGCAGAAAGACAGGAGTTTATCCGCATGGCCCGCAACCCCAACCAAAAACAACTCCCCGACAAAGCCCCCCTTTCACAGCACGAAATCAAAGAAAAAATGATGGCTTACACCGAAAAAGCATTTTCCGAATACAAAGAAACAGGATATTTCATGGACCTGGGCAACGCCATTTATGATTTCCTTGACCAGCAAAAGATCATCCAGCTTACACCCAAAAAAAAGAGAGAGATTTTTGAAGGGGCAAAGAAGATCATACTTGCACAAAAGAAAAAGCAAAGGGATTTTACCGACAATGCCATAAGCAAAATTGACATGGCACGCATCATTAAAGCCATCGAAACAGGCAAAGAAGCATCTGAAGTTATAGCCGAAAGCAAAAGAATTGCCCTTAATAACTTCTTTGCCGGACTTACCGAAATGGATATAGACATCAAAGAATACATCGAAGAAAAACTAAACAACTGAATATCAATCAATCAATCAACTAAGTAAAAACACGTACAAAAAAAACCTTTTTAATTATGGAAAACCACAATGGAACTACTACGGAAAAATTGCCCGACTTCATAATGTTAAGGCTTATGAAGGAAGAGCGGAGCCAGTTGTTAAGCTGTATTGAAGAGATGGAGCAGCAAATTAAACAACTGCAAAGCATACCTGAGCAGGAAATGAAAGAGCTTAAAAAATACAAGCATATTGCCGAGCTCATGCAGCGAATTAAGGAGCAGGATGCCGAAATAAAACGGCTTAAAACTTACCGCGACAACCTGCTGTATAAGGCCGCAAAACCAAGTAACGGGATCAAAAGCATTGAACCCCATCACATTTAAACCTATCCGACATGAACACAAGCGTATATACTGCATTGCCCGGTTTGGTTAAGCCGGCAATGGCAAAAGAGCAAATGAAATATGTTGTAAAAGAGCTGGACGCAAGAACCCCGGCCGAAATAGTAATCAAAGTGAGCCGTATCTGGAACATACATGCCCTGGAAATATTCACAAGGAGCCGGGTAAGAGAAATTACCGAAGCACGCCAGGTAAGCATGTACCTTACCCTTAAAAAATTCAACTATTCGCTTCACGAAACCGGCAAGCTGTTCACCCGCGACCATGCAACCGTACTACACAGTAAGCGCAAGGTAGAAGATCTTTTTGATGTTGACCGCGATTTTAGAGTTAAAGTAATGGCACTGCTGGATAAATTGTAATTAAAAATAAAAAAATATGGTAACAGAAAACCCAAACCCTATGAAACGCCTGGTATTACAGTTAATATTTACTTCAATTCTGGCCGTGTTATTAACCATAGTGTTAATCATGGTATCAGGCAGCAACGCCACATCCCAGGCCATTGGCTATGGCGAAAGAACCATCTTCCACGAACTGGGGCACCCCGATCATACCGCAATATCGAACGATACAATCATCCGCACATACCTGGGCGGCGAAGAAATTATCTTTTTTGTTGATCAAAAGGTGGTACGCCAGCTTAGCTACATAAGTGCTGCCGAAGCCCGCCGAACTGAACGACATATAAGCCGGTGGAACCACGAAAAAAATAACTGGCGTTGGACCGGCATAACCAAATGCCGCATCATAAAAGACGGATCTATGCGTATGCTTGAGTGCCGCAAATACGACCGGCACAACCCAATACCTGAGCAGCTTGCCCAGCCACCCAAGCGCTCAGCTCTCGAAATACTACGCAGTTATACCGATGTACATTACGAACTATCAGTAGAACCACTCGATCTTATCCCCATCCAGATCATTGACATGATGGAAGAATACGCATCGCAGTTTGTTGATGACCCCGCAGGCATTGTGGAAAAGGAAAAGGAAACGAGTATGAAGTTTGAGTAGGTGTTGTGGGTATGCAGTGTTATAGCCTGTGTTTTTAAACGTAAAACTAAAACTTAAAATAATGATAGGCATAAACGATATGATTAAAAATATT
>PXBB01000163.1 GCA_003565735.1 Bacteroidales bacterium | reverse complement strand
TCCATTTCCTAACAACTCAATATACACGCTGTTCTTTTTGAATGTTTTATTTTCAAAGTGGTTCTGCTCCTTTTTTTCAGTGTCAAAATAAATGGTGTGGTTTTCTGCCGGTTGGGCTATAAAAACCGATGACAGCAGTATATAAACAAATACAAACATCGGTGTTTTTTGTTTAGCGTTTATTTTGTTTTATAAGTAATAGAAACGTTTTTAGCACTAACTTGCTTCTTAATACCGGCTGTTTGCGTTGTAATAAATCTTCAGCACATCTTTACCCAGGGCAATAGTGTCGCTTGGCAGCAAGCCTAAAGACGGTCCTCGTATGCCGGACTCAAACTTTACCTGACCGGTAAACACTCTTGCTTCATCCCATAACCCGGCATTAATAAATGTATTGATGAGCTTGGTGCCACCTTCTATGATTATAGATTGTATCTGAATTTTGTACAAAATTTCGCATATGTTCGCTACAAAATTTTTCTTACTGTTTAGTCGCATGTATTTGATGTGACCATCAGACTTATCGGTTTTATAATTAAGTATAAGCGTTTCGGCATCAGAATTGAAAATATTAAGATGTAATGGCAATGATAAATCTCTGTCAAATGTAATTCTTAAGGGATTTTTGCCTGCCCAATCTCTTGTGGTCAATGTGGGGTTATCAGCCAGTACAGTTTGAGCTCCGGCACATATGGCGTCTTCTTCGCTGCGCCATTTATGCACGATAGCCCGGCTTTCCGGTTCTGTTATCCACGTGGGCGACTTGTTGCTTTTTTGGGATGCCGGAATATCAATAAAGCCGTCTGTGGTTTGGGCCCACTTAAGAATGATATAAGGTCTTTGACGTTCATGGAAAGTGAAAAAGCGTCTGTTTAAAAAACGCGCTTCTTTTTCTAATAGCCCTGTTTTAACATCAACACCATTTGCCATCAGTTGGGCTATGCCTTTGCCGGAGACCTCGCTGAATGTATCTTTACAAGCTACGTAAACGGTTGGGATTTTGTATTTACTTATAACAGTAGTGCAGGGTGGCGTTTTGCCATAATGACTGCATGGCTCCAGGCTGACATACATTACAGATTTGCTGAGCAGAGATTTGTCTTTAACGGATGCAATGGCATTAACTTCTGCGTGCGCTTTACCATATGTCATATGATAGCCTTCGCCTATGATGTGGCCATTATGCACAATAACACATCCCACCATTGGGTTAGGAGCAACCTGCCCAAAGCCTCTTTGAGCTAATTTTAGGCACCGTTGCATGTAAACTGTTTCAATTGTCATTTGGGAAAGTCCTCCAATTGAAAATATCCTTTTGATCAGTTGGTCTTAAAAAATGTAGCCATTTAAAACCTTCGAGAAGCATTTCATCTTCCGGGACTTCATCAATAGGGTAAAGAGTGGCATTTGGTTTGGCTCGAAAGATGATTCTGTTTACCTGGTTGTTTGACAAGAAAATTGTCATAGTAGAAGCTTTGGATATATTAACCCCGGTTTTAGTGTCGTCCTCTTCTTTTACAAAATAGACCGTATGTCCATTTTCAAAAACATCAATCTTATGCAAATTATCATCCTCAAAAAAAGCGTGCATAACATCTCCCTTAATTTGATTAAACCCCGAAGTATCTTCTTGTGAGGCGATAAATGCGTGTTCTTTCATGTGCATGCGGTCAATGGTATTATTAAGCAGAAAAATTTGAATAAAAGCTGCTGATATCTGATTGTCCTCGTTCCATATAACAGGAGAACCGTGCATGTTAATGGTAGAATCGCTAAAAAAGAAAATGATGGAATCGCAAAGACCTTGTAAGTCGGGTTTAAAGAATTTTACTTTGTAGTACCCGAGGAGTTTACGTTTTTCGCCGCATGTGTCCAGTAATGATTTTAAAGTGTCTGCATTAAGAAAAAGGGAGTCCTTTTCAAAAAATTTCACCAAATAAGCTGAGTCGGTCACGAGGGAGTTTTCTGTCAATTCATAATATTCTCCAAATTGTCCGTGTATGACAAGATTTTCCTTAAAGTCTTGTATGCTGACATTTTTCAGGGCCTTACCATAGCCTTTGTTACGGTCGTAAAACAAACTATCGCCTTTAAGTTTTTGGTCTTCATTTTTCAGATAAGCATTTTTACTGAAGCGGGCCAGATCATTTTTAGTGTCGTACCAGCCGTTTTCGCAGTAAATGATATTGTTATCGCTGATGATTGTGGTAGGACCAAAAAAATAGGCGACTTCTGTTTGGGTATTGTATTTTAGGGTATCTGCATAAATAGTGTAGTCAGGATTTACCAGATGAACACTGTCTTTAAAAAAAAACATTTTACTTTCGGTGAAATATTTACCTATAAGGCTATTTAATTTGTTTTCGCTGCTTACGATATGTCCGCCGGTGAAATAATAAGCAACATTTCGCTGCATATCATAGAATAGATGCTCACTCGTTAATGTTGTTTCTCCGTCAACCATTCTTACATTGCCATGGAGTTCCGCTATTTTAGTGTCCCCACTATACTGAAGCTCATCGCCCCATATAAAGACAGAGTCAGAAACAATAATATAAATATTGCTAAAAGCATCAAAACGATTTTCATCTGTGTATAAATAAGCACTGTCGCAGTGCATATAAGCATCGTCATGTTTAAGCTTAACGTTGTTGATAAGCCTGCGTACATCTTTTTTGAGATGTTTATCAAATTCTAAAGTTTCAGCCCTGATCAGCTCTATTTTAGTGGGTTTTTGTGCTGAAGCTGTTTCGGCAAAAATCAATAATAAAAAAAAGGCTAAACAAAAGCCTGGCAATAGAAATAACCGATATTTTTTTTGTTGGAAACAGGCTGCCATTTTCGATTTACCTTTTGTGGGTATTACTTGTTGGGAGGATTAGACTTTTTTCTGCCAAAAACAGAGAAATGCAGGTAACGTTCAGGGTGTAGCCTTATGTCTTCGAGCAGCCTTTCAAGTTCTAAAGTTGACTTTTCAAGGTTATGGTATAGGCTGTCATCATAAATAAGCAGTCCTAAAGACCCTTCACCCTTATTTATTTTATCAACTACTTGTGCCACATCGCTTAAAGTTTTATCTGCATTGCGTAAAATGGCTCCTATATCAGCATCTGCAAGCGTGTCTGAAACTACTGACAGGTTGTTAATTATATTTGACATTTCTTGATTACTTTTCCTGAGATTCGAGGATAAAGATTCAATATTAGAGAAAATATCAGATATTTTGGATTTTTCTTCAGTCACTAAAGTGTCTAAGCTAAAAGTAGCCTGCTCGAGGTTTGCAATGGTTTGCTTGATACTTTCAAAACTCTGACTTATGTTGTCGCGTGTATCTTCATTAAAAATGTACTGAATTACAGCCATTACCGAGTCGATAGAGAGCATAAGGTTTTCGGCTTTCTTTTTAAACGGAACCATTTGGATACTAACTTCCTCACTAATGCTTACCTGAATTTCTGAGCGTAAGGTGTCACCTCTTTGCAATTTTTCGGGGCTGTCGCCCAACAGTAGATTTATGGCGCGGGTACCCAAAAGGTCAGCGCTAAAAATGCGGGCAACACTGTTGCTTGGAATATCTATCGAACGGACAACAGCAAATTGTACGACAACCATGTCGGGGATATTGGGGTGAAAAAAAATTTTTTCAACACGACCCACTTTTACACCACTAAGTTCTACAATGCTGCCTTCAACCAGTCCGCTTACTTGGTCGTAAACAGCATAGTAATGGCGCTCAGCCATAAAAATGTTTCTGCCTTTAAGGTAGTTGAAGCCCCAAATAAACAATAATATGGACACAATTGCTAAAACGCCAATTTTATGTTCTCTTTTAAACTTCAAAACGTACTTTTAATAATTGATTGACAAAGTTAATTATTTTTTTTAATTAACTCAATAGCCTCTTTTTGAGATATCCTTTTACCATTAAAAAAAGCAACTACAAAAGCATCTTTATACCCTTTTTCCTGAACTTCCCGTTGCCACTTTGCGGCTTTTTCCAAACTGTCAAAATCTCCCGAAGTGTATCTGTATAAACCATCAAGAAAATAAATGTTTAAATTGGTAAGACCCGCAAAGTCGGGGTCGTTTAAAGACCTTTTAGTAGAGGAAGCGGCAAACTGCACACGGAATCGGATATCATTATCTGCTTTTTGACTGATTGTATCATCTTTATGCGGAGTGGTAACGGTTTCAGATTCGTTTATTTCAGCGATGATTGGCTGTTGGCTGGTGTATCTTTCGCCTTCAACTTGCTCTTTGTAGTCGCGGAAAGCTCTATAAATAGCACTGGCAATATAAATTTGCCCTTGTTCAGAGCCAAGAAAAGCTTCCTCTTGTGGATTGCTTAAGAAGCCTGCCTCTACAAGAATACCTGTTGCAGCGACTTTATACAACACCCAAAAGCCTGCTTGTTTGACACCTCTGTCTATGCGACCGACCCTGTCGCGAAACTGATTTTGAACTTGGCTGGCCAGCAGCAGGCTTTGGTCAAGGTAAATGTTTTGATAGAGCGAGAAAATGATGTTGCTTTCCGGAGAGCTCGGGTCAAAGCCGCCATATATCTCCTCATAGTCATCTTCGAGGAGGATAACAGCATTTTCTTTTTTGGCAACTTCGAGGTTTTCCTGAGTGCGGTGCACACCCATAACAAATGTTTCTGCTCCTTTGGCCAGCCTGTTTCGTGCAGCATTGCAGTGTATGGATATGAAAACATCAGCCTTATTTTCATTAGCAATTTGAGCACGCTTGTTTAAGCCGACAAACTCATCAGTTGTTCTCGTGTATATAACTTTTACATCGGGCATGTTTTCTTCAATATAGCGGCCCAGCTTTAAGCCAATACTTAGCACAATATCTTTTTCTTTATATTTTGTGCCAACAGCACCGGGGTCATGACCACCATGACCGGGGTCTATCACCACAGTTCTTATTCTCTGCTTTCTGACAGAAGAATCTGACTGAGCACCAGACAACAGTAAAGGAATAATAACACTAAAAGCCAGTATGTATCGTTTCATTTTTATCTGTAAATTTTAATTGTTTTAAAGTGTAGGACTAAAAAAGTATAAATCAAAAAACTTAAATTGTATGAAGCCATCTAAGGTTATAATTTTTTTAATTAGTTTTGTCATGTCAGTTTTTATTATTGCTTATAATTGATAATTAATTGTTTAACATGCAGTAATAGGTATCTCACAAAATTAGTAAATTTTTAAATTGAAACTTAACATTGTTAAAATAATTCCTCTTCTGTCAGTAGCTTTATTAATGCTATTGCATCAATTTGCCGTGGCGCAAAGCATCATGCTGTCAGAAACCGGTGCCTCAACGGATACCTTACAAACAGATACTTTATCTGCAGACTTGCTTTATCCTGACTCATTGCCTAACGACACCCTGCCACTCCCGCCAAAATCAACCGATCGCAAAACCGGCCTGGAGTCGAAGGTTGTATATTCATCTAACGATTCAATAATGTTTGATATTGCAGAAAGGCGTGTATATTTATTTGGCAAAGCCGAAATTCAATATGAGCAAATTACGGTAACCGCTGACTTTATTGAAATCAGTTTTGATGATAATTTGTTGTATGCGACAGGGCTATACGACAGTGCTGGCGTATTAAAGGGGCGTCCGGTATTCACCGAAAGAGATCAATCTTTCAGAGCTGATACCATGACCTATAATTTCGACACTAAAAAGGGTTTTATAAAGCAGGTTATTACTGAAGAAGGAGAGGGGTTTCTTCATGGCGACAAAGTAAAAAAAATGCCCAATGATGAGATATTTATTAGTTCCGGTAAATATACCACGTGCAACCTTGACTGTCCTCATTTTCACATTGGATTTCGAAGAGCTAAGGTCATTCCCGGCGACAAGATTGTAACAGGGCCTGTATTTTTGTATATTGAAGATGTGCCTTTGCCTCTGGTGGTGCCTTTTGGCCTTTTTCCTAATCAGGCAGGACAGCAATCAGGGATACTTATTCCCACTTATGGGGAGTCTGCTAACAGAGGTTTTTTTCTGGAAAATGGCGGCTACTATTTTGGTATCAACGATTATGTTGATTTGGCCTTACGTGGCGATATTTACTCGCGTGGAAGTTGGGCTGTTAAGGCACTGTCAAATTATAATAAACGCTACAGGTATAATGGGAGCATAGATCTCAGCTATGCTGTTAATATTACGAGTTCCAGAGGCTTGCCCGATTATTCGCGGGGTCGTGACTTTTTCGTAAGATGGAGCCACAACCAGGATCCTAAAGCACACCCCAATCGCCGTTTTTCTGCTAATGTAAATGCAGGGTCAAGTAATTATCATACTTTTAACCCCAGCACTACAAACGATTACTTATCCAACACTTTTCAATCGAATGTTTCATATCAAACAACCATAATCAATAGGTTTAATTTTTCGGCTAATTTAAGACACAGCCAAAACACGATGAATAATACTGTTGATTTAAGCCTTCCCGAGATTGCCTTTTCGGCTAACAGGTTTTATCCTTTCAGGCGAGGAACGCAAGTAGGACAACTCAGGTGGTACGAAAATATCAGCATGGGCTATACCATGAATGCGCGTAATGAAATATCAACGGTTGACTCTTTGCTTTTCAGCCCCGAAACACTTCAGAACTTTAGAAATGGAATGCGACACAATATCCCGATAAACAGCACCCTGAGAATTTTAAATCATTTTTCGCTCAACAACAGTATCAATTATAATGAAAGGTGGTATGCGGAATCTATAAACCGTAGATGGACTAACGATATGAATCCTGTAGATTCAACATTCGGTTATGTGCGCACTGATACATTATCCGGTTTTGCTGCAGCCAGAGATTTCAGCTTTTCGAGTACCCTCAACACCAAGCTTTATGGGATGTTTCAGTTTCGCAGAGGGCCGGTAGAAGCAGTAAGACATGTGTTGACCCCTTCTTTAGGGTTTTCTTACATCCCCAATTTTGGAGATTACAGATGGGGTTATTATAAATACCATGGAAGCCCTCAATCCGGCGAGCCTGTGAGATATTCGGTTTTTGAAACAGGTATTTATGGCAGCCCTCCTGCAGACAGGTCAGGGAGTATAAATTTCAGCCTAGCTAATAACCTTGAAATGAAAATTCGTACACCAAGAGATACAACAGCAGACACCCGAAAAGTTACCCTGATAGAAAACTTTACAATATCTACTGCTTACGATTTGGCAAGAGACTCTCTAAATCTTGCTAAAATAATGCTGAGTGGACGTACAGTCTTATTCAGAAATTTTGATATCAGATATGCTGCGGCATTAGACCCTTATGTTGTGGATTCTAACGGACGTAATATCAATAAGTTTGAATGGGATGTAAACCGCCGTCTGGCACGCCTTAACAACAGCGAATGGGCGTTAAGTATTAATTGGAACTACAGATCCCAAAGACGGGACGGTACTGATGGTGAAATAACACAACCACAAACCACCACTACAGGAACCGAAGAAGAACGGGCTATGATACAAGAATACCCCGAAGCTTTTATTGATTTTAACATTCCATGGAGTATTAACCTGTCCTACACATTCAGGCATAGAAGCACATTTTCATACTTCGATTATCCACCGGAAAGAGAAAATAAAATTATTCAAACACTAAACTTTCATGGAGATGTTAACCTGACGCCTAAGTGGAAAATTGGATTTCGTTCGGGCTTTGACTTCGATACACGCAAACTTTCATATACTTCTATTGATGTTTATAGAGACCTGCATTGCTGGGAGCTTAGTTTTAACTGGATACCTATTGGTTTTAGAAAAAGCTGGAATGTTACCATTAATGTAAAGGCTTCCGTTTTGCAAGACCTTAAACTTACACGAAAACGTGACTGGAGAGATGCTTATTATTAAAACTATAGAAATTCGGTTTATAATATTTACTATCTTTGGTTTAACTTTTTAAAACGACTGTCATGCGTATGCTTCTGAATAATATGTTATGCATTTGCCTGATGACTGTGCTTTCAGTCAGTATGAAAGCGCAGCAGACAGTTTTATTTCCGGGTCTTACCGGGAGCCTGTTGCGCGACAGTTTGTCGGTGTATTACGAACCACACAATGTATTGAATTATAATGCCGCACGCGACAGTTTATTTGGCAGCATTTTTTATCGAAATGGTTATGTGAGTTGCATATATACCGGAGACAGCATACGTATCTATCCTGACTCCGCTCTTCCACCACGTACACAAGCTTTTAATAAGGCTTTTAATACAGAGCATACTTATCCGCAAAGTAAGGGTGCCGGCAGCGGTCATGCCCGTAGTGACGTGCACCATTTATATCCATGCAGAGCCGATGTAAATGCATCACGGGGGAACCTCCCTTTTGCTGATGTTCCCGATAGTCTTGTTGAACGTTGGTGGCGCCTCAATTATTCACAAATGCACCCTCCTGACATGCTCGAAGAACACTACAGCAAAAGGGCTTCGTTTGGTTTTGAAGTAAGAGACCAAAAAAAAGGAGACGCAGCTCGTGTGGTCTTTTATTTTTATACCATGTACGAGGATGAAGCATTGAATGCTGATCCGAAATTTTTTGCCGGTCAAATTAAAACATTGCGACGCTGGCATTCTATTGACCCTCCGGATCATACAGAATACGCTAAGAATAATGCTGTTAAAGCCCTTCAGGGGAATGCAAACCCGTATATTATTGATACTACTTTAGTTTGCAGAGCTTTTGGTGTGCTGCCTGTCAAAAACTTTGAAACAAATATTATTGATGAAACACAAGTGTTTTTACGCTGGAAGAAAAACAATCCTAACAACCATGTTTTAATAGTGCGTAATCAAACCGGCATTTTTAATGACCCAAGAGATGGCTATGTATATAGCAACGGTTATTGTACGCATCTTAACGGGCATGTTATTATTACTAATGCGTATGCTTTGGTTGATCAGCTGGATGCTATTGGAACATATTATTACATGATTTACGCTTTCACGGACAGTTATTTGTACTCCGTAGGGTTTTTAAATACTGCAACAACAGGCTTTAAAGATGCTTTGTATTATTGGAATTTTAACGATGATGTGCCGGAGCAATGGCAACAATGGCCTGACACAATTTATGCCACTACCGGTCAGGGCTTTTTAACACACAATATGCCCGATGCACAATCCTATAAAGGTTCATTGTTAAATACACTTGAAAACGACATTGACGGGGGTAGTTTTGTGCCGAGAGGGATTGTGTGTAATCAAAAACATATGATTTTGCATGTCCCTTCATCAGGTCATAAAAATCTTGTACTTTCTTATGCTACCCGTGGCACACAAACCGGCTTCGATACCCAAAGTATATTTTATTCCATTGACGGCTTAAACTATGACTCGTTAACATCTTTCATGCAACAAGATTTCGATTGGCTTGTACGGTATATTGATTTCTCGTCGCTTTATAATGTTAATGACAATCCTAATTTTAAGATTAAAATTGTAATTGATGGTGCATCATCTCATTCCGGTAATAACAGGTTTGATAATTATAAAATTACAAGCGACATCTTATCAAACAATGATGTGAATGACTTGTTTAAAACCCCAACTTTAAAAGTGTATCCTAATCCATTCAATGAAATTTTGCATGTGAGAATTAATACACAAAAGCATGCATCCTATCAATTAAAAATATTTAATAAACTGGGGCAAACTGTTTATGACGCAACCTATTCAGATTCAAACATCAGTATAGATATGGGGTGTTTAGAAAATGGTATTTATATACTAAATGTTTGCCAGACAGGCTTTTGTTTTAATGAAAAACTTTTAAAAAAATAAAAATGTTTTTTGTAATTTTTAACTATATGGCTAAAAGAAAAAATTCTATTTTTGCAATACTTTAATAAATCTAAATAAAAATATAATTTTGTTAATCATGCAAGACCAAACAGATAAAATATTAACTGATGTAACGCAAAACGAGTACAAGTATGGTTTTGTAACCAATGTTGATACAGATACTATTCCAAAAGGCTTGACAGAAGAAACCATCCGCATAATTTCTGCAAAGAAGAAAGAGCCCGACTTTATGCTTGAATTTCGTCTGAAAGCCTTCAGGCATTGGCAAACGATGGAAGAACCTGACTGGGCACATTTAAACTACCCCCTGATAGATTATCAGGATATTATTTACTATGCTGCCCCCAAAAAGAAAAAACAATTTGAAAGCCTTGATGAAGTTGACCCTGAACTGTTAGAAACATTTGAAAAACTGGGGATACCACTAGATGAACAAAAAATGCTGACCGGTGTAGCAGTTGATGCTGTTATGGATAGTGTTTCGGTAGCTACAACATTTAAAAGCACACTGGCTGAGAAAGGTATTATTTTTTGCTCTTTCAGCGAGGCTGTTAAAGAATATCCTGATTTGATTAAAAAACATCTGGGAACGGTCGTACCATATACAGATAACTATTTTGCAGCACTAAATGCAGCTGTTTTCAGCGATGGTTCTTTTTGTTATATTCCAAAAGGTGTCAAGTGTCCTATAGAGCTGTCCACATATTTTCGTATCAATGCTGCCAATACAGGTCAGTTCGAACGTACACTTATTGTTGCTGAAGAAGGCAGTTACGTAAGTTATATGGAGGGCTGTACTGCGCCACAAAGAGATGAAAACCAACTTCATGCGGCTGTTGTTGAGATAATAGCCCACGATAATGCTGAAGTCAAATATTCAACAGTGCAAAATTGGTATCCTGGTGGTAAGGACGGAAAAGGGGGTATTTATAATTTTGTTACCAAAAGAGGTTTATGTAAAGGTTTTCGCTCCAAAATTTCGTGGACACAGGTAGAAACCGGATCGGCCATAACATGGAAATACCCCAGTTGTGTCTTGATTGGTGAAGAATCTATTGGAGAGTTCTATTCGGTGGCTGTTACCAACAATCATCAACAAGCCGATACAGGCTCTAAAATGATACATATAGGAAAGAAAACCAAAAGCACAATAATTTCAAAAGGTATCTCTGCGGGAAAGAGTCAAAATAGCTACAGAGGACTTGTTAAAATGACTAAAAGAGCCTTAGATGCCCGCAATTTTACTCAATGCGACTCTCTTTTACTGGGTGATAAATGCGGAGCGCATACCTTTCCCTACATTGATGTGCATAATAAATCTTCTGTGGTCGAACATGAGGCAACGACTTCCAAAATTTCGGAAGACCAGCTGTTTTACTGCAATCAAAGAGGCATAGATACAGAAAAAGCCATTGCTCTTATTGTTAATGGATATGCCAAAGAAGTACTCAATAAATTGCCTATGGAATTTGCTGTAGAAGCACAAAAACTACTTTCTATAAGTCTTGAAAATAGTGTAGGCTAAACCCAAAATAATAATAAACCCAAAAACATTAAAAATCAAATTCATATGTTAACTATAAAAAATTTAGAAGTCAGTATAGATGATAAGGTTATTTTAAAAAAATTCAATCTGGAAGTAAAGCCAGGCGAAGTACATGCCATTATGGGGCCAAACGGTTCAGGCAAGAGTACTTTGGCTAATGTAATTGCAGGAAGGGAAGGCTATGAGGTGCTTCAGGGCGATATATCTTACAAAGGCAAAAGCATATTGGAAGATACTCCGGAGGAACGTGCCCGCGAAGGTATATTTTTAGGGTTTCAATATCCTGTAGAAATTCCAGGTGTGAGCATTACAAATTTTTTAAAAACCGCGGTGAATGAAGTCAGAAAACACAAAGGCTTGGAGCCTATGCCAGCGGCGGAATTCCTTACTTTGCTTAAAGAAAAGAAAAAAATTGTTGAAATGCATGCTACACTAGCCAGCCGCTCAGTTAATCAGGGGTTTTCCGGTGGTGAAAAAAAGAAAAATGAAATTTTTCAAATGGCCGTACTACAGCCCGAATTGGCTATTCTCGATGAAACCGACTCAGGACTAGATATTGACGCATTGCGTATTGTGGCCAACGGCATCAACTCCCTTAAAAATAAAGACAATGCTACTGTGGTAATTACTCATTACCAACGTTTGCTTGATTATATAGTCCCCGATTTTGTGCATGTTCTTTTCGACGGACGAATTGTGAAAACAGGAGGAAAGGAACTGGCCCTTGAGCTTGAAGAGAAGGGTTATGATTGGATTAAAGAAGAAGTCGAAATGTAATTATTTATATTCTAAATTTATAAGTCGAATGCTATGCTGAAAAAAAATATATACGACATTTATAGAGCACATCAGAATCAATTGCTGGATGGCTTCCCTGAACACGTGAAGCAGCTTAAAAAAACCGCTTTTGATGCTTTTCAAAAAAACGGATTCCCCCATAACCGACTGGAAAAATGGCGACATACAGATTTAAGCAAGGTGCTGGATCATGATTTTGAGTGCTACTTCGAGCCTGAAAAAAAACATATTGACATTGAAAAGATATTTCAGTGTGAATTGCCCGAAATGGATACATATACAGTAATTCAATACAATGGTTGGTTTTTGAGCCGTTACTCAGATTTAAGCAAACTTGATAATGGCGTTATTATTGGAAGCTTAAATCAGGCCTTTAAGGATTATCCCGACATTGTTCAAGCACATTTTGGGAAATATACCGATATCAATTCTAGTGCTATGCAGGCACTTAACACCGCATTTGCGCAAGATGGCATATTTATTTATGTTCCTGATAATGTCGTTGTTGAAAAACCGATTCAAATAATCAATATTCTTGATGCCCCTCATAATGCTTTTGTTCAGCCCAGAAACCTATTTGTTGTTGGTGATAACAGCGCGTTAACATTGGTTCATTGCGATCATTCTCTCGAACACAAACTAAGCTTGATTAACTCGTTAAGCGAGATATACATTGGAGAAAACAGCTTTGTTGATCACTACAAAATGCAAAATAAAGATGCAGATTCTACGCTTCTCACAACTATTAATGCCCATGTGGAGGCGGCCAGCACTATTGCAGCCAATGCGCTGATTTTAAACGGAGGCATCATACGCAACAACATCAATGTTAAACTTAATGGACCCCAGGCTAAAGCCGACCTTAAGGGATTATACTTGGTTGATAAACATCAGCATGTCGATAATCAAATTTTTATACATCATGCTGTACCACAGTGTCTTAGTAATCAGTTGTACAAAGGTATTATAGACGACCAAGCCGGCGCTGTTTTTAATGGGCGTATTCTTGTTGATAAAGATGCGCAACAAACCAATGCTTTTCAAACCAATAAAAATATTTTACTTACAGATGAGGCTAATGCCTATTCGCAGCCACAGTTGGAAATATATGCTGATGATGTAAAGTGCAGCCATGGTTCTACTGTAGGACAGCTTGACCCTGATGCGATGTTCTATTTGCGTTCTCGTGGGATATGTGAACACAGTGCACGCATGTTACTTATGTATGCTTTTGCCTCGGAGGTGGTTCAAACAATTGCCATCGATGCTCTAAAAGAACGACTAGATAATATGGTAACCAAACGTCTTAAAGGCGAGCTGTCTATTTGCGACCAGTGTATGTTGCATTGTAGCGAGAAAGCACCGGATTTTCTAAGAATGGATATCAAGCCTTTGGTTTGATTTACGCATTTTTTAAAATGAGCTTGTAAAGTATTATGTATATTTACACAGATTTTATGTGTTCTCAATCATGGGTGTAAAAATTTTACTTTTTTTATGGGTGCCGCTGACTTTATGGGCAAACAGGAATATTTACCCGGAAAATATTAAAGTCAGGATTTATTCAGCATACCATTTCAGAATTTTTGAGATGCGTATTATAGATGGTACTTATCAAATTACAGATGGACAACACAAGCCGATTCGAAATATAGGTAAAGATGACAGATGTCGGATTGAAATTAAAAATAATTCATTAAGCCTGAACATTAATGACAGGGATTACGATGATTTTAAGCAATTGCATTTTAAAGCTATCGATAACAACAGTGCTTTTAGGGTTATTCATGCCATCAATGCGCCTTCGCGCAATTATGATGACAACCTTTTTATATCCATTTTCAGGAATGGCATCCGTCTAATCAATACAGTTGATATTGATAAATACGTAGCAGGTGTTGTACAAGCCGAAGGCGGCATAATGAATAATAATGAGTTTTTTAAAATGCAAGCCGTTGCCAGCCGTACTTATGTACTAAGAAATTTCCAGCGACATATGCGTTATGGCTTCAATGTTTGTGATACAGAGCATTGCCAGGTTTTTCATGGTACAGCTTCAAAAAGTGACATAGTTCAAATGACAGAAAAAACCAAAACATTTGTAATCATTGACAGCAGCTTAAATTTTATTACGGCTCCTTTTCATGCCAATTGCGGTGGTCATACCGTGAATTCCGAAGATGTCTGGTCGGTGCCGGCTTCTTATATGAAAGGGGTGCTTGATACTTTTTGTTTTGGTGGGCGACATGCATTTTGGGAATTTAAAATTAGTCGCGAGAAATTTCTGAATTACTTGTCAGAAAACTTTAATTTTCCTGTTAATGACTCTTTACTGGTAGAAAAAGCCCTTTCTTTTAATCAGGACGATGGCAGAAAAATTTTCTTTGTTGACTTGACAGATATTCATTTAAAGAAAATCAGAAGCGACCTGAATTTAAAATCAACCTTTTTTTCAATATTTGCTTATGACGATATGCTCATTTTTCGTGGCCGAGGCTTTGGGCATGGTGTAGGCATATGCCAGGAAGGTGCTATGCAAATGATTAACCACGGATTTACTTATGATGAGGTTATCAAGTATTATTTTAGGGATGTTTATGTGGTTAGTTATAAGGATTTAATGAAGCTGCTTCCCTAACCTGTATTATTCACAAAAAGTTAACAAAAAATGTATAAGACTAATTATCAATGCAAAACATTAAAATTCTTAAAAACATTATTTTGTTTACTTTTAGCGAGTGCTTTTACTTTAGGCCATCTGCTGCGTTGCGAAAACCTTGAAATAGTTTACTATGTCGGCGGCTTTCGACGCCTTGCATCCGACCAAAATTAAAAAGCATGAATAATACAGGCTAAACATTATTATTAACTTAAATTTATTTTTTATGAACAGATTCCTATTAACTTTTTTAATTTTTATTTTTTCCTTGTCGCTTTTAGCGCAGGATAAGAAAGCTTATGTTTTATATGATAAGGATGGCAACAAAACAACTTATGCAAGTATGCTGCAAGAAGCTTTGAAACATGATATCATTCTTTTTGGGGAATTGCATAATAACGCTATAAGCCACTGGCTTCAGTTGGAGTTGTCGAGCGATTTATACAATAGTATTGGGAAACGCCTTATCATGGGTGCTGAAATGTTTGAATCCGACAACCAATTGATTTTAAACGAATATCTCAGTGGTTTAATCAATACGCGTAATTTTACATCGGAAGCTAAATTGTGGCGCAATTACAGTACCGATATAGAGCCGTTGGTACACTTTGCCAAAAACAATGAACTCAATTTTGTTGCAACTAATATTCCCAGAAGGTATGCTTCAATAGTTAATCATCATGGATTTGATGGATTAGATAAGCTGTCTGATGAAGCCAAATATTATATAGCACCATTACCTATTGCTTACGATCCCGAATTGCCGGGATATAGTAAAATGCTTGAAATGGCTGCTCAAATGCCTGGCCATCAAACCAGTGAGAATTTTCCTAAGGCACAGGCCATTAAAGATGCTACCATGTCATATTTTATTTTAGAGCATATGATAAATGAGGCGATATTCATACATTTTCACGGCGCTTTTCATTCTGATTTTTATGATGGTATTTATTGGTACCTAAATCAAAGTCAAAAAGATTTTAAGGTGCTTACCATTTCAACTGTTGAACAACAAGAGGTCCAATCACTTAACGAAGAGCACATAGGCAAAGCCGATTTTATCATATGTGTACCTGCTTCAATGACTAAAACCCACTAAATTGGATTTTTAGCTAATACAACAAAAAAAAATGGCAGGGCTGACCGGCTTTATTCAACGGTGACAGATTTAGCTAAGTTGCGCGGTTGATCGACATTACAACCTCTCAAAGTTGCAATATGATAAGACAGTAACTGTAATGGAATTGTAGCTAGTAAGGGGACATAAATAGTATCAGTTTCAGGTATTTCTATAGTATAGTCGGCAATTTGTTGTACTTCTTTATCACCTTCAGTTACGATAGCAATAATAACACCTTTTCGTGCTTTAACTTCTTGTATGTTGCTTACTACTTTTTCGTAGGTTCCTTTATTAGTAGCAATAACAACTACCGGCATTTCTTCATCAATAAGAGCAATGGGGCCATGTTTCATCTCTGCTGCAGGATAGCCCTCCGCATGAATGTAAGAAATCTCTTTAAGCTTTAGTGCGCCTTCTAAAGCAACAGGGAAGTTAATGCCTCTTCCAAGGTATAAAAAATTTCGTGCATCTTTAAATTTCTCTGAGATTTCTTTTATCAGTTTATTTGAGTTGAGTGTTTGTTCTACTTTTTTAGGGATGGCTTCAAGTTCAAATGTGAGTCTGCGGAATTCTCTCTTAGATAAACTGCCTTTATGGTTTGCAATATGCAGAGCCATTAAGGCTAACAAAGTAACCTGAGCTGTGAATGCTTTTGTTGATGCCACGCCAATTTCTGGTCCGGCATGAGTGTAAGAGCCGGCATGTGTTACTCTTGCAATACTGGAGCCCACGACATTACAAATACCAATTATCGTGGCTCCTTTTGATTTTGCCAATTCAATGGCAGCCAGTGTGTCAGCTGTTTCACCTGATTGGGAAATGGCTATGACGACATCATTTTCGTTAATAATTGGGTTTCTGTAACGAAATTCAGAAGCATATTCTACTTCAACCGGAACACGTGCAAGCTCTTCAAAAATATACTCGCCTACAAGGCCGGCATGCCATGAAGTGCCACATGCTACTATAATAATCCGTTTGGCATTGACTATCTTTTGTTCATATTCAACAATACCACCTAGGTTAACAATGCCCTGTCTGGCGTTTAGCCGACCACGCATGCTGTCTTTTATAGATCGTGGTTGTTCAAAAATCTCTTTAAGCATAAAGTGAGGATAGCCACTTTTTTCTATTTCGTTAAGCTGCATTTCTAATTTTTGCAGGTAAGGTGTTTTTATCTCGTTTTTGATATTGCTTAACTTGAGGTCGCCGTGGCGTGGTATAATGGCTATTTCTTCGTCCTCCAGATAAACAACATCTCGTGTATATTCTACTATAGGTGATGCATCTGAAGCAGCAAAAAATTCACCGTCGCCTATGCCTACTACAAGTGGGCTGCCTTTCTTGGCCAAAATAAGCTTGTCGGGGTCATCGTTGGCTATAAGTACCAGTGCATAAGCTCCAACAACCTGAGTAAGTGCTATTCGTAATGCCTCATCCAAAGGAACTTTTTCATTTATTTGAATGTCTTCAATAAGGTGGATGAGTACTTCGGTATCTGTTTCGCTTCTAAACTCATAGCCCCTGTTAATAAGTTCCTCTTTTAAGGCACTATAGTTTTCTATGATGCCATTATGAATCATTGCAATATTACCCGAAGGAGATAAGTGCGGATGTGCGTTTAAGTCATTTGGTTCTCCATGAGTAGCCCATCGTGTATGAGCAATGCCAATATTGCCATTGATGTTTTGATTGATAATATGGTTTTCCAAGTCGGAAACTTTTCCTTTGGTTTTATAAACTTTAAGATTGTTATTCAACAATGCTATCCCGGCGCTGTCATAGCCTCTGTACTCAAGGCGGTAAAGCCCCTTAATAAGTATTGGAAACGCTTGTTTTTGACCTATATAAGCAACTATGCCACACATATTTATAAAGATTAGATTTTTATGTAAGTAACTTTTAGTTTCATATTGGAGACGGAGTGCCCCGGACCCCTAAGTACAACACGGCCACCACTAACAGCGGCACCGGATACCATAAGATATAGACCCCTGTCTTGTATATTGCGGGTAATAATGTTTTGCAGGTGTCTTGTAAGTGTAAATCTGTAAGCATTCTTATCCTCATCGTAAAAACCTCCAAAATGACTTTCTCCCTCAAATTGATCCAAAACAAAAGCAGGCGTGCCGTCTTCCGTCATTCTGATTATGGTTAGTTTTTCGGGAGGGGGAAAATTGCTTTGGGAAGGGGCGTTTGGTTCAACAGGGACAATAAGCTCTACTTTATTTAAAGCTTTAATATTGTCAATGGTAAAGTTGTCTAGTGGAATTAAAAACCGAATTTTGGTGCTGCCCATAGCTTGCAAATAGAGCACACTATCTCCTAAAAGTGTATCGCCGGCCAGTTGTGCTTGTAATATATGATCGGGGTAATTGGGGGCATCATGAAATTCATAGATGTTCACACGTGCGCAATTATCATTAATTACAAAGTTAAAATGCAAGGAGTCGTTATTGTCGTTGCTGTAGTATAATGTAATTTGGGAAAGACTATGCAGCAGGTCCAGGTAAAGCATTGTGCCATTAGCAACTGCCGGTGGTGTTTTTACACAAATGCCTTTAAAAAACTGCAAAAAATTATCGTTATCCAAAAGGTCATTAGTTCCTGAGGCATTAATAAAACGCTGCGCCAAATCGTTGCTCAATGGAATCCTGATGTGTGGCATTCTCATTTGTCCTCCTACGAGCACGCTGTCTTCTAAATTAGGGGTTACGATTTTGCTGCCTAAAGGTGTTTGTGAAGTATTAAAGCGTGTTGTTGAGAAATAATTGGTGTCTCTGTAAAAATCTTCAATAACTTCAAAAACATTGACTTCCATATTTTGCAATGGTCCGTAATGGTCTTTGTAAACCATTGTTAAAACAATTGAGTCAGCTACGGGGTTTGGCCCAAAATCAACATTATTAGATGACAAGCGAACATGGGAATAAAATCCAGCTGAGTTTCTTCCAAATATTTCATCGTTGTAACTTCCTAGTACATTATGGATGGTACGGTCGGTACGTATTGAATCCTCTTTTATTGTGTAAGCTACTAATTTTATGTCTTCGGTATAGACAACATTAAACTTATCAGCTTCGGGTTGCAATTCGGCACCAATAAAATCAGGTTCTTTACATGCTTGAGTGTTAATAAGCAAAGTAAAAAATACCAGCCATGCAACTGTTGAGCAGTTTTTTATAATACGCATTGTTTTGAATAGGTGTTATTTAAGTGTATTTTTAAGATAGTACAGGTTTTTCTGCCATGACCTCGTCATAAAAGTCTGAGTAGGCTTGAACATAATTTTCTTCGCCCTGATATTTTAGAATGGGCTTATCTGTTGTGTTTATATATTTTTCAATATCAGGATTAATTTTGGGACTGCATAATATGATAGCGTCAGAAAAATCAATAGCTCCTTTAATAATATTCGTGTAGGTAGGATTTTTAAAATGCTTCATGTCTCCTTTAGTTATGCCCGGGAGTTTTATTTTATCCGAATAATTTTTCGAGAAACTGCCTGGGAAATCATCATCATACAAGGAGTATATTATTTTGGAATGCGTAAAAACGGGGTTGTCTTTAAAGGCTTTTTTTATGTATAATGGCATGAGTCCTGACATCCATCCATGACAATGTACAATATCAGGAGGCCAGGCAAGTTTTTTTACAGTTTCTATAACGCCTCTGCAATAAAAAATCGAACGCTCGTCATTGTCTTTAAAATATTTACCGCTCTTATCTGCAAACATGGCCTTGCGTTGAAAATAATCTTCATTATCTATAAAATAAACCTGCATACGTGCTGATTGTATAGAGGCGACCTTTATAATAAGCGGATGATCATTTTCATTAATAATAAGGTTCATCCCGGATAAACGAATAACTTCGTGAAGCTGATTGCGACGTTCGTTTATGCAGCCATAACGCGGCAAGAATGTGCGTATGTCCTTCCCGCTTTCTTGAATAAGTTGTGGCAAATGCCTGCCAAGAAGACTTATGGGGGTTTCATTGGTGTAGGGATAAATTTCTTGTTGTACAAATAATACTTTTGGCTTTTCCATAATATTTTCGAATTAATTTTAAATACAGAAATGTATGCAAAATTACTATTTTTTATCATAATATTTGAAATATTGTTTTAATTTTGCAGTTTTTTATTTGTAAAAGGCTCATTTTTATTAATATACATATTTTTGCCCTAATGAATTATGCACTTAAACAATGTGGTAAATTGCGAAAAAAAAGATTATAAGCGGTAAATATTTTTAGATATGCAAATTTTTAAAACGGCACGAAGTGTTACACGATTTAGCGAGGATAAGCGAGAAAAAGGAAAACTTATAGGTTTTGTTCCTACAATGGGTGCGCTTCATAAGGGGCATATCAGCATACTTGAAAAAGCAAAACGGGAAAATGATTTTACGGTATGCAGTATATATATCAATCCTTTACAGTTTAATAATAGCAAAGATTTCAATACATATCCAAGAAATTTTACGTCTGATGTTCAAATGTTGGAAGATGCAGGATGTGATGTGCTTTTTTTCCCCGACGACAACATCGTTGGTGATGCCAGTCATTTCAAATATGATATAGGATATCTGGACACTATTATGGAGGGGCTTCATCGTCCCGGTCATTTTAAAGGTGTAGCGTATATTGTTAATAAGCTGTTTGAAATTGTAAAACCGCACAGGGCATATTTTGGGTTGAAAGACTATCAGCAGTGGGCAGTTATAAATAAATTGGCAACGGATTTTGAAATGGATATAGAACTGATTCCTTGCGAGACAGTTAGAGAGGACAGCGGTTTGGCAATGAGCTCACGTAATAGTAGGCTTACCTCTGAAGGGAGAAAGCAGGCTTCAATTATTTACAAAGCTTTATGTTTTATCAAAGAACAGGCTAAAAAAGACACCATTGAAAATGTTAAAATAAAATTTTGTGATATCATAAAACAAAATGCTCAAATGAAAATTGAATATATTGACATTTGTGATGCATTCAGTTTAAAGCCTTTAAAGAACTGGGATGAGGCAGATAGTGCCGTAGCATTTACGGCTGTTAGTTTTCAAAATGTGCGCCTGATAGATAATATTATTTTATTTTAGTAATTTTGCATCATTATGTTAATACAAGTACTTAAGTCAAAAATACATCGCGCAACCGTTACAGAGTCAAATTTGAATTATATTGGCAGCATAGGCATAGATGAAGCCCTTATGGATGCTGTTAACATTATTGAAAATGAAAAGGTGCATGTGGTTAATTTAAACAATGGCGAAAGAATAGAAACTTATGTTATTAAAGCTGACAGGGGTTCAGGTGCTATTACAATTAATGGTGCCGCTGCTCGCAAAGCGCAAAAAGGCGACATGATTATTATCATGTCTTATGCCTCTTTAGAGTTTGAAGAAGCCAAAACATTTGTACCCCAAATAATCTTTCCGGACTCAGATAATAAAATTCCCTAAAATTTGAAAAAGAGCAAACTTATTTCGGTATTAAAATATATTTTTTTTCTCGGTATCGGGTTAGCTCTATTATGGCATGTAACTTCCGGGCATGACTACGAAGAATTTGTAAATGAGTTTAAATATGCCAATTATTACTGGATAGGTTTTGCAATGTGCTGCGGTGCAGTAAGTCATGTTATCAGGGCTTTGCGCTGGAACCTCCTTATTAACTCTATGGGTTACAAAACCAAATTTTCGACAACATTTTATGCTGTTATGCTTGGCTATTTTGCCAATCTTATAGTCCCACGCCTTGGTGAGATAAGCCGGTGTGCCTTACTTAAAAAGCATGAAAATATTCCTTTTAATGCATTGCTGGGAACTGTCGTTGCTGAGCGCATTTTCGATTTCTTATGTTTGGTTTTGATTGCCATTCTAGTGGTTTATTTTCAATTTGATTTCTTAAAAGGTTTTATCAATGCCTATTTTTACGGCCCATTATTTTCGCAACTAACATCTAATGTGTGGCTCCTATTGTTTGCTTTTGTCCTTTTTATTGTTTTGGCTGTTATTGCTTTTTTCGTTTTGAAAGCTTTTTATAGCAGGCATAAAGAAAAATCAATTGTTTATAAAGTGAGGAATCTGGCACTGGGCTTTGCAGATGGGATCAAAACTATTAAGAGAGTGCCTCACAAAATACTTTTTTTAACGCATACCCTTTTGATATGGGTTCTGTATTTTTTTATGACTTATCTGTGTTTTTTTTCACTTCAAGCGACTTCACACCTGACAATAGCAGATGGCTTCACCATCCTCGTTATGGGCAGCTTAGGTATTGTTGCTCCTGTGCCTGGTGGCATTGGAGCCTATCATTTCATAGTGATAATGACTCTTGTTGAACTCTTTGGTATTGCAGCTACACCGGCAACATCCTTAGCTTATATAAGCCATACATCTCAAACGCTTCTCATTTTATTGTTATCTTTGGTGTCTTTTATAGGTTTGATGTTTGTTGCCAAAAAAAATAAAAAAAATGCACATCCAAGAGCGCATAAATAATAAAATATTAAGCTTGTCGCTAGCTGTAAAAACAACAGAAGAGCTGAAACAAAAAGGCCTGAAAATTGTTTTTACCAACGGTTGTTTTGATATTCTTCACTTAGGCCATATTGACTATTTATCAAAAGCTTCACAGATGGGTGATTTTTTTGTAGTGGCTTTAAATACAGATGCATCAGTAAAAAAACTCAAAGGTCCCAAAAGACCTATTAATCATCAGACAGCCCGTGCAAAATTGTTGGCCAGCCTTTTTTTTGTAGATGCTATCGTGCTTTTTGAAGAGGATACGCCTATAAAACTTATCGAAAAAATAAAACCGGATGTGCTTGTTAAGGGGAGCGATTATAAAGTAGAAGAAATTGTCGGCTACGATATTGTTAAAAGCTATGGCGGGGATGTGACGACTATAGCTTTGCTCGACGGTTATTCTACTACTGCCATTGAAACTAAGATTTCAGAAAGCCGTAAATAGTATTTTTTTTATTCCATTTTGTGTTATATTTGCTGTTTTCAGGCTTACGATAAAATCAACCCAATTACACCATAAGAAACTGTGAGTAAAATTAAAAAAGCTTTCTTTTGCAACAGCTGTGGAGCCCAATCTCCCAAATGGATTGGCAAATGTCCCTCTTGCGGCAGCTGGAATACATATCAGGAGGAGATTATTAAAAAAGATAAATTGACGGATACTTTTGAAAAGCTGAGCACTAAAAAGAACATTAAGCCCAGCCTTATTGGCGACATTAGCCATGACAATGAGGTACGAATAGATGCCAGCAACAGCGAAATTAACAGAGTGTTAGGAGGCGGAATTGTGTCGGGTGCAGTGGTGCTTATAGGCGGCGAACCAGGTGTCGGGAAGTCAACACTTATGCTGCAGCTCGCTTTGAGTCTCGATAAGCTGAAAGTTCTGTACATCACAGGGGAGGAGAGCGAACAGCAAATAAAAATGCGAGCTGAACGACTGGGCAAAACACATGACAATTGTTATGTGTTAACTGAAACAATAACGCAGTACATTTTTCAGCATGTCGAAAAATTGAAACCGGATATACTTATTGTTGATTCAATACAGACGCTATCTACAAAACATTTGGATGCATCGCCTGGCAGTATTTCACAAATTCGTGAAAGTGCAGCAGAGTTAAACCGTTATGCCAAGCAAACCGGCACCCCGGTTTTTCTTATTGGTCATATAACAAAAGATGGTGCCATAGCAGGCCCCAAAATTTTGGAGCACATGGTTGACACTGTCTTACAGTTTGAAGGAGACAGGAACTATATTTACAGGGTTTTACGAGCAACCAAAAACCGTTTTGGCTCAACTGCGGAATTAGGTATTTTTGAAATGCTGGGAACGGGTCTCAAAGAAGTTCTTAACCCTTCCGATATATTAATCAGTCAACTTGATGAAATGCATAGTGGTATTGCCGTATCGGCTACTATTGAGGGCATGCGACCTATGCTTATTGAAACGCAAGCGTTGGTAAGCTCTGCCGCTTATGGAACACCTCAGCGATCAGCTACAGGATTTGACCTGCGCCGGCTGAATATGTTGCTGGCCGTTCTGGAAAAGAGATGCGGGTTCAGGTTGGCTTCTAAAGATGTTTTTTTGAATATTACCGGCGGCATTAAGGTGGACGACCCTGCCATTGACCTTGGTGTGGTTGCAGCTGTCCTTTCTTCTTCAGGCGATGTGCCTATCCCTGCCAAAACATGCTTTGCCGCTGAGGTAGGCTTGTCTGGGGAAATAAGAGCCACTAACCGTATAGAGCAAAGGATTGGTGAAGCTGAAAAATTAGGCTTTCAAACGATATATATTTCCAAATATAACATGAAAGCCGGTAACTTTTCAAGTCATACCATTAAGGTTGTGCCGGTTGCAAAAATTGAAGAGGTCTTTTCAGCATTGTTTGCATAAAAAATGCTCAATGGTTGTTTTTTTCGAGTTCATTGTTTTCAATTCTTTCGCCGGGTTTGTTATGCTTGTGCAATATAAAGCAGGTTGGAAGTAAGTTTACTTTGTTTTTCAATTTTAAGTTTAAGACCATTATCTGAGAAGAGTTGCTGAATGTCATTGCGTGAGGTGAAAAAAAGCTGCCCCTCTTTTGCTTTGTTTAATCCTGAGCGGGTTGAGAAAAACTCCGTATATTTTGTCAGCAGGTGTTTTTTATGCATGGAACTGTCTCCATCACGAATAATAATAAGCCCGCCGGGCTTTAGGTATTCGATGCATTTTTTAAGCAACGCTCTTTGCTTGTCTTTGTTAAAATAGTGTAGAACATCACTAAGAACAAAAGCATCTTGCTCCTCAAAATTAAAATCGAAGATGTCTGCATTGATAAAAGTGACATTATCTGTTTTAGCCGCGCAATTGTTAGCTACTTTTATTTTTTCCGAATCGTAATCTAAAGCTTTAATAGTTCTGTTTTCAGATAAGCCCGAAAGCATTAAAGCCATATAGCCGTAACCACAACCAATGTCCATGATTTTTCCCGCGCTTGGAAGATGTTGGTGTATAGTTGTATAATTATCTTCCAGTTTGAGCTTGACACGTACATACCATTCTAGAAATGGGCTTTTATAAATGTATTGCATCCTTACAAATTTTTTGACAAATGCAGGTGTTTCGAACTCTTTCTGTGCATCGGCATATTTCTTTCTGTAAAAAGCTGCCATTGATTTTGCCTGATCTTTATAAGTGATGTTTTGGCTGATGTCTGCCGGTTTAACTTTTATGCGGTCAAAAACACGAATAGAAATGACAGCAGATTTCAGAAAAAACTCATTTTTTCCGAGCGCATGCATAGCACCATGTATAAGAATGGGTTGTATATCTAACTTAAGCTGGTCAGCAAGAAAAAATGCACCCTGGTGAAAACGTCTGATTTTACCATTATCACTCCTGCTTCCTTCCGGAAAAACAAGCACGGAATATCCCTGAGCAACTTTTTCGCTAATTTTTTCATAGACACCATCAATGCCTTTAAATGCAGGATAAAAACCGGCATAGCGAAGCACGTGTCCGAAAAAAGGCGAATGCCAGACCCAGTTGTTTGTAACGGCAACAATTTTTGGATGTAAAAGAAAGAGCAGTACCAAATCAAGATGTGACTGATGATTAGAGACCAATACAGCAGGTTTTGAAAAATCAAGCTTATGCTTGTTGATATATCTTTTTTTAATGGTGAAATTTAAATATACAATGATGCGTGATTGTACACATATGATAACGTGAATCAGGTATTGTTTACTTTTTTTACGTATCGGTAATAAGCGAATAATTACCAGTAAAACTGAGGCTAAAGTGACTCCAAAAAGAAAGACAAAAAGAGTAACTATTGAAATGATGAAATTAAGAAGTGTTACCGGTTCTTTACGTGGTATGCCTTTATTTTGTGTTAAAAAAAAGAACATTTTTGGCAACACCACATAAGTAATTGTTATTACAGATGCAATACCTGCAATAGAAACAAAAGCAATGGATCTGAGTGCAGGATGCTGAGCAAAAATCATAACACCTAAACACAAAATGGTTGTTAATGCAGAAAGTAATACCGAAAGCTTGTAGGGGGTAAGTTGTCCGGTGCCATACTTGTATCTATGTAGCAAGCCACTTACTATGAAAATACTGTAATCGACGCCCAGACCAAGAATAAATGTAGAAATAACAATATTAAAGATATTGAATTCTATACCTAATAGCCCCATGATGCCAATTGTCCATAGCCAGCTAAGCATTACAGGGAAGAATGCAATAAGTGCTATTTCGATGCGGCCAAAAAATAAAAGTAAAACACTGAAAACGACTATCATTGAAATAACAACTAGGCGGCGAAAATCCTCGGTAAGAACCTCTAAAAAACGATTGGTAAAATGTTGGTTGTCAAAAATGACAACATCCTTATTATCGGCAAATTTTTCAAACAATTTATTTTTATTATCCTGCGATACTTTAACCACACTAATAGCTGTGTAAGTATCATTCGCTTGTGTTAGGTAGTCAGCCAAAAAAGCTTTTTTTACCACTTCAAAATCTTCGGTGCGTTGTATTGTAAAGTCTTTATGTAATAAATTGTAAAAGCTGTCGAAAGCATTTTTATGGAAATGGTAAGCCTGGCTCTTTTGCTGTATGGTTTTAATAATTTGCTCTCTGTCTGCCTTATCCCAGAAACTGTGCCACTTATAGATGCGTTCTTGTTGCTTTTGAGCAGATAAAACCAATGTTGTTGGGAGTGTATAAGATGAGATTATTTCTTCATGGAGTGCTTGCTCAAAAAGTGGGGTTTGTTGCTCTGTTTTGCTTAATGCATCATCATAAGAATTGGCATGAACCACAAGAAAAACGGCGCTTTGAGCCTGTGTGCTGATTTTATTAAGATGTTGTTCTGCTTTTTTTAAGTGGGGTGGTACATAGTTTAAGGCAGATATGTCGCTGTTAAATGAAAGGTTTCTCGACGTAAATAAAAATATAATGCTTAGTATAACAATCGCAAAGAACAAGTATTTGTTTTTGTCAAAAGCGTAAGCGGCAATATTGTCAGGAAATATATTTTTTTGTGAGTCGGCCTTTTTTGTAAAACGCACATATTTCATCATAAAAGGCATTAATAACAAAACCATAAGAGCAGTAACAACAATGGCAATAGCCGAAAACAAGCCCATTTGATTAAGTGCTTTAGACTGAACAACAGATAATGTAAGAAAAGCTGATGCAGTTGATAAACAGCTCATTATTATGGGTTTAGATATTCCCTTGAGCATGGATGCTACCGACTGCTCATTGCGGTAATGCGCAAAGGCATGTAAAGCATAGTCAAGTGATATGCCTATAAGTAATGCGCCAACGCCCAAAGCTATTGCAGATATATGAACGCCTGTTAATGACATGGCTGCCAATGCAATAAGTATTCCTAATGTAATGGGAAGGAAGACCAGCAGTATGTTTACAAACCTTCTGAAAACAAAAAAGAATAGGAGGGACAAAAGAACCAGAGCTATGCTTACCGTGATTGTGATATCTTGTTTTATGCGCTTAGCATTTGCTACAGCTACAGCAGTTCCCCCATAATATCCATACAATATTTCCGGATATTCTTCCTCTATGCTTATCAATAGTTCATCCAGATATTCTATAAGCCGGGCATTGGCCTTGGTGTCCGACGAGGGTTTTGCAGGCTGTACAAAAACCAATAAGTTCCTTTTATCCTTAGTGAAGATGCTGCCCTGATGAATAATAAAATTGTCATCCAGCTGATAGTTTTCAAGCTGCCTGAGCGCCAAAGTGGTTATGCTTAAAGGGTCTTTAAAAATATACTCTTTTGTAACGATACCTACTAATGAGCTGAGCGATTTGTGGTTTGCTTTTATAGCTTTTTCAATAGATTCAGCAGCAAGCATTTCTTCAATATTTTCATAATCTTCATCTGAAAGATACAAAGGAAGGTTTTGATAAATAAAATCATATATTTCCGGGAAGTCCTGGCTATAACCACCGAAAGATACATCATCAATATAAGTGGTGTCTTTTTTAAGCGATTGGGCTATCGCATTTGCTGCCTGAATAAGCTGATCGGGGTCAGCTTTTGATTTTTCTTTATGGGTGAGATATATTATAATTCGGCTGGCAAAACGATTGTTAGAAAGCACTTGCTGGATATCACTCACACGCTCATCTTCAGGGATAAGTACTGAAATATCCTCTTGCAGTTCGAGTCTGGTAAGCATAAAAATCGAAAAACCAACAATAAATAGCAGCAAAGTGCCAAAAACAATCTTTCGTTGGGAAACAATTTTATGAAAGTTTAAAAAAAACAGACTCATTTTCTTCTAAATTTTTTAATAAGAGGTAATAACAAATAGGTTAAACTTCCTGTAAAAATACCGGCCATAAAGGCTAATACGACACTGCCCACAAGATATTGTTTAATATGCAGCTTGATATTTTCTAAATTAAGCTCGAAATCAATAGACCAACTGCCTTCTCCAATAACGTAACTGCCTGTAACATAACTTAAATACAAAATGAAAGGAATAAATGGCGGTATGCTGATATTGGCAGCAACAAAAAATATGGCTTTATTAAGTTTCATCAGGTGAGCTAAAGCAAAGCCTACTATCAATTGGTAGCCCCATATTGGGACTATGCCCATAAACACACCAAAACCTACAGAGCCGGCAACAACTTTGTGTGATGTTTTACGCCCTATGATATCATGCTTAATAATATCTTTAATTTTTTTTTTTTTGTATTTTCTGATGATATGTCTGGGTTTAAAAAAAACAATAGCCAGTGTTGTAAGTACAAAATTCAAAACACTGATACGCGAAAAATCCCAAAACGGGCGAAAATGGCTTACACGTTCCTTTATAGGTGGATAATAAACTTCTATTGGGATGCTTACAATTGGTACACCTTGCCAGGCAGCTCTTACCAAAACCTCCAGCTCAAATTCATATTTGCTGGAAATATACTTATGATTTTCAAATAACTGCAATGGGTATAAACGGAAACCCGATTGCGTATCAGACAATCTGATTCCTGTTTGGAAGCGAAACCAAAAATTTGAAAAATTATTTGCAAAATTATTCTTTGATGGCATGTTTTCTATGCCTTTAAAATTTCTGGTTCCTATTACAAGTGCTTCATTGTTTTCTTCGAGTGCATTCAAAAAAACCGGAAGCTCTTTGGCTTTATGTTGACCATCGCTATCAATGGTTATGGCATAAGAAAAGCCGCGTTCAATAGCACGTTTAAAACCTTTCTTGAGGGCAAAACCTTTGCCTTTGTTATCTGAATAACTAATAACATCTATGTCAGGAAATTTTTTCAGTACGATTAATGTATCATCAGTAGATCCGTCGTTTACTACAATAAGCTTGTCAGTGTAGTCAAGTACGCCTCGTATGACAGCTTCAAGCGTTTGACCATTATTATAAGTGGGCATAATTACACAGCAACTCAATTCAGAAAACTTATCCATGAAGACTTATAATAACATTGTTTTTTTTAGCAAAGTTAGAAAAAACTAAGCAACTTTAAGCCGAATTATATGTAATTGCTTTACAGCGAGTTATAAAAATTACACAGTTAATGCTTACGCAATAAAACGCATTGTCAACATGAGCCTGTTTCAAAAAATGTCATAATAAGCAGGCTTAGGCGTTATTTGACTTATTATTTAAGGGTGTTGTTATTATCGTCAACTATGGCTCCATCGCTGTATTTTAAAGGGATGTATTTTTTTGAAGGCGATACCACAAAGGGTCCTAAATTATAGTCATTCCATTTTTTATCAACTAATGCAATGGTTTCTTCTGAGGCACATATGATATTGGGCCAGTCTTTTTTGAAATTATCCCCTTTTTGAGACTTCATGGTTGCGTCAATAAACAAAATACCTTTAGCGTGCGGGGTCTGCATCAGTTCGCAGTCGCGTGCAGGCTCCACATTGTTGGCACTGCGCCATACCACATCTTTATAATCATCACATGCAATAAGATGTTCTATAAAAAGTATGTAGTCAAGTTCTTCTGATAAAACACTTTGGGCAATATGTTTTTTTAAATCATGAAGCGTGTGATTTGGCTCTTTTTTTACTGACAATATAAGAATTCTGTACCCTTGATTCACAAGTGTGTCATTATAATCAACAATAGATTTAAAAGCAGTTTTCAGCTTTTGAATTTCTTCGCTAATAACCTCAGTTTTTTTTAAGGGTTCTCTGATTATTTCTTTAGAGCATGCGTCAAAACCAATTTTGCCGCCAAAGCCAGTGCTGTCGGTTGAATGATCGAGTACATCGAGAGGGCCTCTGCTTATCAGTATGTCTTTATCAATGGCAACATTCTTCATCACTGCTTCAAATACTTCATGGTAGTTGTTAATGTCAACGTTATTATCAACAATAATCATCATTTTGTTAAGCATCATTTGACCGGCGCCCCATAAAGCATTCATAACTTTAAAGGCGTGTCCGCGATAGGTACTGTGAATTTTAACGATAACAATGTTATGAAAAACGCCTTCAACAGGTAATACCATATCAACAACTTCTGGTAACAAAGAAAGTCTTATGGGTGCCAGAAAAATGCGCTCGGTGGCTTTTCCCATCCAGGCATCTTCCTGAGGTGGTATGCCTACAACAGTAGCCGGATATACGGCATTTTTGCGGTGTGTAATACAGCTGACATGAAAAACAGGATATTGGTCTGCCAGCGAATAGAAGCCTGTATGATCGCCAAAAGGGCCTTCGGTGCGGAAATCCTCTTCGGGGTCAATATATCCTTCAAAAACAAAGTCAGCATCAGCAGGCACATAAATATCGTTGGTAAGGCACTTAACTAATGCAACTCTTTTTTTTCTGAGAAAACCGGCCAGGATGTATTCGTTAATATTTTCCGGCAATGGCGCCGATGCCACGTAAGCATATACAGGGTCGCCACCTACAATAACGCTTACAGGCATTTTCTTTTTTTCTTTTTTATAAAGTTCAAAGTGCCTTGCAGCGTCTTTGTGCATGTGCCAGTGCATACCTGTTGTTTTTTTATCATATACTTGCATGCGATACATGCCGATATTGGTAATGCCCGACTCAGGATCGATTGTGTGAACCGCAGGCAGTGTTATGAAAGGGCCGCCATCATGAGGCCAGCATTTTATGATGGGTAGCAGCGATAAGTCAGGTTCTTCCATGATTACCTCCTGGCACGCACCCTTGCCACTAATTTTTTTAGGCATCCACTTGCTTATATCACGCAACTCACCTAAAAGACTTAACTTGTCAAAAAAACCCATCTGCTTGCTAGTAAGTTTTGAGAAAATACGCTCAATTTCTTTACCGATATCCTCTAAATGATTGACCCCCAAGGCCAGACACATGCGCTTTTCCGAACCCATAGCATTCATTAATAACGGAAAAGGGGTGCCGGTTTTTTCAAAAAGCAAGGCCTTGTTAAAACTTTTTACCACCCTGTCGTTTATCTCAGAGGCTTCAAGCTCAGGTGAAACAAATGTTTTTACGCGGATTAGCTCCTGCTCTTTTTCTAAGCGTTCTATAAAGGATAATTGATTTTTATAAGCCATGATATTGACCCGATTTAAGTGTTTACTGTAAAATGCAAGGCTATGGAGATATAATGACTTTGCTTCTTGCTTGAATGCTTCAAATCATTAATCTTTACATACGATGCTTTTTCAACAAAAATAAGGAATTTTTTGATACCTGTGGCTTTTGTGTGCCAAATATGACGTGAATAAGCTAAGGGCAACCTATTGTTGATAATATTATCTTGTAATGTTTTTTAGATTGAACTTTTAAAATTAAAAATGAGTATTTTTGCTCATAGTAGTGTTGTTTTTAGTGAATAAAAAATTATTAAAAAGAGAAAAGAAGTTCTAAAACTTCCATTCTTTCTAATTTTGATTAGACAATGGTATTTGAAAAAATATAATTTTGTTATTGGCGTTTTAATTAAAAAAAACTGATATGCAAGCATCACATAATCACAGAACTGAAATTGCCCCTTCGGAGCTTATATTAAATCCTGATGGCAGTATTTACCACCTTAAGCTCAAACCCGAACATATAGGCAATGATATAATTGTTGTTGGCGATCCCGGAAGAGTGGAGCGAATATCAAGACATTTTGATGCAGTTGAATTTAAAATACAGAACAGAGAATTTGTTACGCATACGGGTTTTTACAAAGGCAAAAAAATAACAGCACTGGCTACCGGCATAGGAACAGACAACATTGATATCGTTTTAAACGAATTGGATGCTTTAGTAAATATAGATTTAAAGAAAAGAAGGGTTAAAGAAAAATTAACCAGTTTAAATATTGTTCGCTTGGGTACTTCAGGTGCTTTGCAACCCGATATTCCTGTTGACGATGCCGTTATATCTGCATATGGGTTAGGTCTTGATGGCATGCTCAATTATTATGAGGAAACCGGTAATGTGTTTGACCATAAGCTATCGGCGTCTTTTATTACACAAACGCAATGGCTTAAAAACTTGGCTTATCCTTATGCTTGCAGGGCTTCGGAGCCTTTGCTGAAAAAAATTGATAAGGGTTACCACAAGGGCATTACAGCTACAGCGCCGGGTTTTTATGCACCACAGGGGCGCACTCTGAGGTTAGCACCTGCAATGCCAGATATCAATACAAAATTGCAGCACTTTGCTTATGAAGGTATGCGTATTACTAATTTTGAGATGGAGACTTCTGCACTTTATGGATTGAGTGCTTTATTAGGACATCAGGCTGTGACGGTTTGTGCGGTTATAGCTAACAGAACTATTAAAGCCTTTAGCAAAGATTACAAGAAAACCGTGGACCATTTAATAGAGCAAGTTTTGGAAAGTTTATGCGCCTGAATACTGATCGCAAAATAAAAACTAAATTATTTGATTATGCCTGACATACCTGAAAAGACAGATTCTGTTTACAAAAAAGTTAAACTATTGTCTGGCTTTCTTGATGATGAGGATGAAGAAGTTGTATATGAAACGGAAAAGGCCCTGAGAGCTATGGCCGTTGATTATTTGCCTTTGCTGAAAGAGTTTCGTGAGGATGTGTCTCAGTCTGTTATAAAGGGAAGGTTGAATAATATAATTGAATACTCGGAGCGCAAAATTATTGAAAACAATCTTTATCAATGGTCGAAGGAAGCGTATGTTATTTTTACGGGCGTGGATATACTATCAGAAATATCGGGGAAGTATGCTGCCAGATATAATATTGACCAAGACCTCAATTATTTGGTGCGTGATATTTTTTTTAATATTTCTTACGATGCGACATTTATTGACACATTGAAACTTCTGGTTAATAAAACTTCTGATTATATAACACACGACAGCAAATTGCGTAATAGCCGCTTTTACAACTTTCTGAAATTAGCAGCACCTAAAGATTTACTTAACTATCTCTTATCAGTCATTCTTTACAGGTCAGTTGCTGAACGTCTTGACATTCCCTTGGTGTTTTTAATTGTTGACAATCTTCCTTTTTTAGGATTAAAGAATGAAGGGCGTTTCTATCTGGAAATTATTGAAGAACCTTATCTGGCTCTTCTGCTTCCTGTAAATCAGGGAAGAAGTTTTTCAATTACGTCACACCGGAGTTTTTTAAAAAACCTGAAGTCTGATGAGCCTTTGGTCGAACTGCACAACCTGACCTTTATATCCTATTTCATGGAACTTCTAACCCCATATTTTACTGCACAAAGGAGAGATGATATTACTGAATGGTTGTTAGCTGTAAGCCGTAATTTAAGGGGAAAGGGATAAACCCTATTTTTCAGCTTCTAAAGTAAAGCTGTAGCTTTCCATAATTTGATTGGCAAGAAGCTTATTACAGGCTTCTTCTACTTTTTTATGTGCCTCTTGCTTGTTGGCTGCTTCTACTTTTAAACTGATATGTTTCCCAATTCTGACCTGGGTTATTTCGGGCAATCCTATATTTTTCATACTCATGCTAACAGCTTTTCCCTGAGGGTCGAGCAAGGCTTTTAGTGGCATTATGTCAATTTCTGCTTTGTAAATCATATGTCTTAATTTGTATGATGTGGTTTATCAAAAATTCCTATTATCAGCGACAAAAGTACATAAAAAAATATTATCAGCGGAATGGCCTTGTAAGAAAACAATAAAACACTTATGGCAGCTCCTGCCAGAAAAATATAACGCCATTTATTGTCGTGCCAGCGGTAAGTTTGAAACTTCAGTGCAAACAATCGTAGCTCAGATATCAACAAAAAACACATAAAACAAATAAGAAAAGCTAAAAAGTAATAATTGCTTAAAGCTTTAATTATTATTTGGCTAAAAAAACCTTGTTGGTGCGCCGATTGAATGATAACCAATGGCAGTGAAGCGAAAAACAAAGCATTTGCAGGAGTAGGCAATCCTATAAAAGCATTTGTTTGACGCGAATCGATATTAAATTTTGCCAGCCGTAAAGCCGAAAAGACGGTTATGAGAAGGGCTACTAAAGATGGCAAGCTTACGCCTGCTAAGTAATAATGTGTGACATTATTTGAAAGTAACAGGAGCTGATACATAATAACAGCAGGGGCAAAACCAAAAGAGATAAGATCAGCCAATGTGTCCAGTTGTTTGCCAAAGTCAGAATATGCGTTGAAAAGGCGCGCAGCGAAACCATCTAAAAAGTCCAGCAAAGCAGCCAATCCGATAAAGTAGGCCGCCATAACCAAATATCCCGAAAATGCTGTTAGGATAGCAAATCCGCCACATAATAAATTAAGTAGTGTTATTAAGTTAGGTATGTGCTTCTTTATCATATTTTTGAAATGAGGTTAAAAATACATAAACTTTTTGACATATCTAAGTTGTATTATTATAGTTTGATGGCACGTGTCATTTCACGCTTACCTCCGGGAGGGCCCGGCAATTTTTCGACTTTAAAACCGGCAAGACTCATAGAACGTCTAACAGCACCTTTTACAGAATAGGTTGTCATTATAGCCCCCGGGCGTGATGCTCTGTATAATTTCGAAAAAATATCCGGCGTCCATAGTTCTTGTGTCAGCTGAGGGTCGAATAAGTCAAAATAGATAAGGTCGTAAAAAGAAGCTGGGGCTTCGAAAAACGCTATCCCTTTTTTAAAAAGAGTAAATGAGAAATTTTTAGCTATAGCTGTTTTTTCTTCCGGTGCCGCCTGATGCATTTGTAAAAAAATCTGCTTGTTAGCTTTAAGCAGTTGCGTATAGTTCAACTCCTGAACGACATCTATACATAAAGGGTTCGGTTCGAGTGCATGATAGTTTATTTCCTGATTGCCGGAATGCAATAATGTCATCAGTGCGTTAAGGCCGGTGCCAAAGCCTACTTCAAGGATGCATATTGTGCTGTTTTGTGTTTTTTGATGCAGCCCTTCTTTGATAAAAATATGTGCCGATTCTGTTATAGCTCCATGCTTTGAATGATATGTCTCATCAGCAGTGGTCAAAGCTAATGTGTGTGAACCGTCGGCAGTTGTTATAATAGAAGCCTTGGAATGAGGTGTCATTTTTTTACTGTTGAGCAAAAGGGGCGTCTGCTTCTTTTCGCATTTCATTAAATATTAGTTTTTCGGTGAACTTAGGAAAAAATTTGTATAAAATGGAAAGCAGGCGCCCCTGCCTTGTCAAAATAAGATTGTTTTTTCTTTTACATACAGCTTTTAGCATGTATTGAGCAACCTCTTCGCTTGTCATCATTTTAGATTCATTTCTGGGACTTTCGCTTTGCAGTTTGCCGTCTTTATCTCTGGCCGTAAAACGAATTTCTGTAGCAGTAAAGCCCGGGTGAATCACAAGCACATGAAGCTTGTTTTGTATGTTCTCGACACGAACGGTGCTTAAAAAACCATTCATAGCATGCTTTGAAGCAGCGTATCCGGTTCTTCCTGGCAGGGGTGCAAATCCGGCAATCGAAGAAACACCGACGATGCTGCCCCTTTGTTCTAAAATATGTGGTAAGGCATATTTTGTACAATAGACTGTACCCCAAAAATTGACATCAAACAACTCTTTTAAAACTGATAAGTGGGTATCCTCAAACTTGGCCCTCATGGAAATACCTGCATTATTTACTAAAATGTCAATTTTGCCAAATGTGTCAATAGTTTTATAAATTAAATTCTGACATTCGGCTTCATGAGCAACATCAACAGCATGGGCGAGTGCTTTAACACCTGTTTTTTCTATCTGCTCTTTTATGTTTTGTAATTTGTCTTTACGTCTTGCGGCCAGCACCACATGTGCGCCCTTATTGGCAAAGGCCAGAGCTGATGCCGCACCAATGCCTGAAGATGCACCGGTGATAACGACTACTTTTTCTTTAAAATGCTTCATTTTCATTGGTTTTATCATAATTCTTTAATGTAACAGCGCGCCCTTTTGTGTTGTCGGATATCATACATTGAAAAAAGCTGTAAAAGTTTATTGTTGTGCTCCAGAACACGCGTCATTTCAACGTATTTATAATGATGGTTTATGAACGCTTGCGTAATCTTGTTAAAAACTAAAGCATGCAAGCCTTTATTCTGATAGTCGGGCCGTACGCCAATAAGTAACATATCAGCAACGTCGTTCTTTTTAAGAGCCTTCATCATATGAATAAACCCAAAAGGAAACAAGCGCCCTTTAGCTTTTTGAAAAGCTTTGACCAGCGAAGGGGTCGCAATACCAAAGCCAACAACCTCTTCGTCTTTATTTGTCAGAATTGAAATAAAGTCAGTTTTCACAATATCAATAAAATCCTTTATAATATTGTCCGTAATTTCATCTGTTAGAGGTACAAAACCGTATATCTCTTCATAAGCCGAATTAAGCATGGCGAACAGTTGGTTTGCGTAAAGCAATACATCTTTATGGTTTCTGAGTTCAACTTGCTTCAGGTCAAATCTTTTCATGATGGCAGTTGCCATTTTTGAAATTTTTTCAGGGACCTTTTCCGGTACTATTATAAGGTGCTCTACCCAGTCCACATCCTTTTCATAGCCCGCATCCATTATTAAACGATTATAATAAGCGTAGTTATAACTTCCGAAAGATGTGGGCATTTCCTCGAATCCATCCACAAGAACACCTGACCTGTCAAATGATATAAAGCCTAAAGGGCCGTGAATAAACTGCATCTTTTGTTCTTTTCCCCAATTTTCGACCACTTCGAGCAAAAGAGAGGCTACGGCCTGATCATCAATGCAGTCGAACCAGCCAAAGCGAATATGTGTTGCTGAAGAGGTTTCGTTGAACTTGTGATTGATGATTCCTGCTATCCGGCCAACAATTTTGCCGTGGCTTAGAGCCAGCCAATAGCGTGCATCACAAAATTCCATGGCGGGGTTTTTACTTTTGTTTAATGTATTTAACTCTTTTTTGTTTAAAGGTTGTACGTAATATTTCTCTCCTTTGTACAACTGAGGCTGAAAATTTACAAAAGATTTTAAAGCCCCGGCTGTTTTAACTTCTTTGATAGTAATATTCATAAAAAGATAGGTATAAAAGTGTCTTACATTTTCTTACAAAAACATGACAAAAATACTGTTTTTATTTTTTTCATATTTTTGTGAAACAAACAACCAAAAAAGTTTTTTGTTCGCATTAAACTTTTGCGGATTAAAAAAGGGGGGGCTGCCTTATGTTTTTCAAAGTAATGCTTTTCATCACCATAACTTTGCATATAGTTGCAACCATAGTTTCATTACGTTTAACCAAGCGCACAAAATTCAATTTATCATGGATTTTTATCACTATAGGTTTTGCTTTTTTGCTTTCCCGGCGTATCATTGAGGCGCTGCCGTTTTTTTCAGATTTTGACCCCCAGGAATACCGAATGGCTTTTATATGGTTTGGGATAGCCACGTCATTTTTTTTTGCTGCCGGCCTCATTCTGGTAAACAAAATATTTGACTATATGGAAAAGATGGAAAAGGAAAAAAGAGAAACCGAAAAACGCTTTTTATCCGTAATTATTCAGGCTGAAGAAAGTGAGCGTGCACGCTTATCAAAAGAAATTCATGATGGCTTAGGCCCCTTGCTATCAACAGTCAAAATGTCTGTATCAGCACTTAAGAACGAAAAACATAAAGATAAAAAAGGTGAAATTCTTAATAATCTGGATATCATTATTAATGAATCTATTAAAACCGTTAAAGAAATTTCCGATAATTTAAGCCCACACGTTATTGAAAGTTTTGGACTGGGAAAAGCACTGAAGAATTTTATTCAAAAAATAAATGCCACCAAAACAGTTAATATCAATTACAATAATCAGCTTAAAGAGATACAACTTGACAATAGTGTAGAAATTGTTTTATACAGAGTGATTTGTGAACTGATAAATAACACTGTAAAACATGCCGAAGCTAAAAATATTTTCATTAGCTTAAATCATGATAACAAAGCCATAATTGTTGATTATAAAGACGATGGCAAGGGGTTTGAAGTGGACTCATTATTCAAACCACAGGTTAAAGGCCTTGGTTATTACAACATGTATTCGCGTATCCGGACTCTTAACGGAACTATTGATACAGAATCTTACCCCGACAATGGAACCACCATTAAAATATTCATACCCTTAAGTAGTGATGTTGAAAAAATTAAAAAATTGAAAAAATGACAACTGATAAACACTATAAAATAATTATTGTTGATGATCATGCTCTGTTTCGCAATGGATTAAAGCTGTTGCTAAATGCACATGAGTCATTTTCTGTAGTGGCCGAAGCTTCCAATGGAAATGATTTTCTGGAAATTTTAGGAGTTATCCCGGCCGATGTTGTTCTTATGGATATTTCTATGCCCTGCATGAATGGTATAGAAGCAACGGCACGAGCAATAAAAAAATATCCGGATTTGAAAATAATTGCGCTGTCGATGTATGGCGACGAAGGGTATTATTTTAAAATGCTTGAAGCAGGTGCTTGTGGGTTTTTACTTAAAGAATCTGAGATAGAAGAAGTTTACAGAGCCCTTTTTAATGTGATTGAAGGGAAAAGTTATTTTTCTCAAGATCTCTTACAGAACTTGGTGTCACATTTTAAAAATCATCCCGAAAAAACAAATATTGAAGAATTGTCTCAGCGCGAAATTGATGTCGTTAAGCTTATTTGTCAGGGCTTATCAAACAATGAAATTGCTGAGATGTTGTTCTTAAGTAAAAGAACAATAGAAAAGCACCGTTCTAATATCCTTCAAAAAACAGGATCAAAAAATACGGCATCACTTGTTATGTATGCTATCAAAAATGGTATTGTTAATTTAGATGTGTCAACTTAAAGCAAAAGTCTTGTGTTACTTGATAATCCTGTAGCTAACCCCAAGGGAGGTAAATCCGTAAATATCATTTCGCTCATTATCAGGGTTGCTTGGGATGAATGCATCCAGCTTATTTGATAATACATTTTTCATGCCCACATCAAGGAGAACATAAAAATGCTTGCTGATTTTTAACTCACCCCCAATACCAATAGGGATTACTGCTTTTTTAAGGGTTTGGCTTTTTACAGTGTCTTGCTCGCTCCAGCCATAGCTATCAAGGAGTGAATCATCACGCGAATCTCTTAACTGCGAACGGAAACTGACCACGCCAATCCCGGCTTTACCATAAATCCTGAGCCATTCATTCATCGGCAAACCCTCAAAAATTAAACGGTTGAGGTTAACTTCCAGGAAGCCACTGGCGTCAAATAATTCTGTGTTAAATTTGTAATATACAGGATTCCCCCCTCGGTCCCTGCTTTTAATCCCGGCTAATGAACCACTTAGAGCCTGAATACTAAAAGAAAGATAGTCATTATAGACATAATTAAATGACATAGCCCCTCCCCATCTTAACTCATCTCTTATAGGCCAGAACTTTTCGGCTTTAATATCCCCATAATGAACCATAGGGCCAAAATGCACCCCAATTGACACTTTATCAGATACTGTTTTAAGAAACTGTTCGCTTCTTTCAACAACTTGACCGGATAAGGTTGTTATAAAAAAAACAGATATGAGTAAAATAGTTTTTTTTAAAAAAAATGTGGTGCTTGGTAAACTTATTTTCATAAAAAAATGTTTAAGTTTCAAATCTAAAAATTTAAAAATTATGAAAACTAATGCTTGTTTTAAATCCCCATAATGCTTGTGTACATAAGAACTTGTATAAAAACAACAACAGTTTTCAAACCACAAAAATAGAAAACATATTAATATATTCATATATGTTTATGCATAAGTTTTCACAAATTTATTAACAAACACTATGTCAAAATTTTATACGATACGTATATAGCCCGTATTGTTCATGCTTTTATACCAGATTATTTGCTAAACTACAAAACCTATTGTGCCACTTAGTCTCAGACAAAAATTAACAGTATAAAAAATACGGGAATAAAAATTATCACACATATGTTTTTAAAAAAAGTATATATTTGCAACAAGATTTGTAAAACACAATAAACAAATTGAATATTAGTTAAAGTTAAAAAACAAATTCATATCATGGAAAAGTACAAAAAGTATATTCAGATAGGCTTAGCCGTTGTAATAGTATTATTAGTGTACTTTGTTTACGACAGTATCAGACGCCCGATTCGTTTTTTGAACGAAAAAGAAATGCGGGAAGCAGTGGTTATTGACCGCTTAAAAGACATAAGAAGTGCTCAAGTAGCCTATCGTAGTGTTTATAGTGAATACACCGGCGATTTTGATACCCTGGTTGATTTTATAAGATATGGTAAATTGCCTATTATTAGAAAAATTGGTGATGCGGAAGACACTTTAGCTGTTTTGATAAGAGACACCACCTATGTTTCTGTTTTTGATTCATTATTTAGAAAAAGGACATCCGGCTATGTTGACTCATTGCCTTTTATACCTTTTTCCGGTGGGGAGAAGTTCCATCTTCAAGCAGGAAAAATTGAACGTAGTCGCGTCATGCTGCCGGTTTTTGAAGCATTTGCAGCTAACAGATTCTTTTTAAAAGGTCTTAACCCTGATTACTTTGACCCAGAGGAAGGACTTAGCGTAGGAAATATGGATGCACCAACAATTGACGGAAACTGGGAATAAATTTGAATTATTATGCCAGGCCCGAAAAAAAAAACAAGTTATATCGCATCCGATCTGAATTTTGATAAACCGGATGTCCTTGTTCAAAATATTCTTTTACACCATAACGACTTACACATAGCCATTAAAAAAGATGATGTGCTCTTGGGTCTTGAAAAATATGATGCCGACGACAAATCGGATTACTTTGACGCAGGCATGGACTTATACCATGTTGAGTCTTTGAGGCACGACTTTAAAGAACAGTCTTTTTTTTTACATGCGCCCTCGACCTTAATTCCCGCAAAAAGTTTTCATGAAGAAGAACTTGATGCCTATATTCATTTTAACTTCGGCGCCGTAAGCAAAGCTTATAAAGCTTGTTACGACGACATAAGTATCATAGATGCAAAGCTTGTTTACTCACTGCCCGAAAGTTTATTAAATAATATTCACAAATACTTTCCAAAAGCAGCTGTTGGGCATATTCTTCCAAGACTATTATCTATTTACGCTCCAAAAGCATCGGAAAATAATGCCCACATTTTTCTTGATATCGGTATGCAAAAATTCGATGTTTTGGTATTCGATAATCAGAAATTTATTTTTACCAATACTTTCAATTACGGCACAGCCCAGGATTTTATTTATTTTTTAATGTTTGTGATTAAACAATTGAATCTGAATCCCGATACACTATATATTACTTTAGGCGGTTATATTGATAGAGAGGGTAGTATATTCAAATATATCCATAAATACATACGTCATGTTGATTTTGTGTCAACTGACAAAATCAAAAAAGCAGCAGAACTC
>PXBB01000093.1 GCA_003565735.1 Bacteroidales bacterium | reverse complement strand
TTACGCCGTAAATGCGTATAAAAAATTAAAAAAATGATTATTTGAAGCAAAAATTAGTTCAAAATTTGGGGAAATATTGAACTAATTGGAAAATAAAACTTTTGCAACGGTCTTAATCAGTTTACTTTTTATTTTTAGACGTTTTAATTTGTGTTTCGTTGCTTCAAGGCAGGATTTTATTTTGTCGGATGTAAAACCTTGTTTAAGGATGCAAATCAGGGCGATGCAGCGGGAAGGTCTTCATTGTCTTAGGTGGGTGTTCGGTGGTGGTTGGCTGGTTTATTTGGCTTGTCTTTGCATATCTCACACAAACTTCTCAAGGTGCTCGTAAACTCTTGTAACAGGGAGACCCATAACATTATAAAAAGAGCCTTCTACCTTTTGTATGCCTATATAGCCAATCCACTCCTGGATGCCATAAGCTCCGGCCTTATCTAAAGGTTTATAGTGCTCTAAATAGTATTTTATTTCATCATCATGCAGTTTTTTGAAGTAAACACAACTTTTCACATAAAAGCATTTTTCTTTTTGTAAAGATTTGATACACACTCCTGTGTAAACTTCATGTCGGTTGCCGGAAAGCAATTGAAGCATTTCATAAGCTTCTGCATTATCCCCGGGCTTGTTGATACATGAATTGTTTATCCAGACAATAGTGTCGGCAGTTATGATGATAACCCTTTCGGCCAAGTGATCGGCAAGAGCTTCTGCCTTCTTTTGAGCCAGGTATAATGGAATTTTTTCGGCTTTTAAGTCTTTGGGGTACGACTCGTCAACTTCAGGTGTGATGACCTTGTATGTCAAACCTATTTCACTAAGTAAAAAATGCCGTCGCGGCGATTTTGAACCTAAAATAATGTCGTAGTTTTTAATACGTTCCAACAGCATACATCTGGCCCCTTTAAAACAATATGTATATCAACTGCATTGATAATAAACCGGCAAACATAATAACTTTGATATAGTTGCTGATAAAAGAAAAGTCGTGCTTTTCGGTGGCCTTGCGTATAATAAAAAGCAGGTAGAAAAACATAAAACCAATCAGCCCCATATAGTATTTGAGCAGTTTAAAAATCTCGAATTTTTGCAGCATATACACTACAACAACTAATAAGACAATTGATAGAGCCGTGAGCGCCATACTGACCCACTTAGCCGTATTTACTCCCCACACAATAGGCAAGGAGCGACAACCCACCTTTTTATCGCCATTATAATCCTCAATATCCTTAATAATTTCGCGGATAAAAGAAGTCAGGAAAGCAAAACTCAAATAAATCATTAAAAAGCCTTTAAGGAAATTGCCTCCCGTCAAAATGGCTCTGCCTGTTTGCATTTGGGCATAAATATCGAAAAGCCATACAATAAAAAAAACCAAAGATGATAAAACAGCAATGATAAGGTTTCCTGTCAGGAATGACGCTTTATACTTAAAGCTATACATCCAGAGGGTAAAGGCAATGATAATACTGATAAAAGACAGCTTCCAGGCACCTACTAAATAGGCAGCCATTATGCTGAGAAGTATTCCCAGTGTTGTAAAAACAGCATGAAGTAATATAGCGGCGCGTCTGGGTATCAGGCGGCCAAGAATCATCTTATCAGGCTTGTTGATACGGTCTATACGCATATCAAAGTAATCGTTGATAGCATAGGCCCCGGCTGCTATAAAAACTGTGGAAAAAACCAGCATCAAAAAAATCGGTTCACTCATCGCGGGCACAGTATGCTCGAAGCCATAAAGTGGCAATATTATGAAGTGCCTGAAAAAATATTGTGACAGTACAATAATCAGAAGGTTTGTTATGCGCACCAGCCTAAGATAAGCCCAGAACTTCTCAAAGATAAGTGCAAAGCGTTTTTTTTTCTTTTTCATAGACATCTTTTTTATTAAGGTCCAGACTTCTCAGCTCTTGATTATACAGTTAAAACCCCGTTGATATAAACATTTTTTACTTTGTTGCTTCCATAGGCATAAGGCATGAAAGCATAGGTTGATATAGGATGCGTCAAAAAAATGTTGGCTCTTTTGCCTTTAGCAATACTGCCTGCTTCATCTTCAACACCCATAGCATAAGCGCCATTAATTGTTACGGCATGTATCACTTCTTCGGGCAACATGCGTAGTTTGATACATCCAAACGACATAATAAGCTGCATATTTCCTGAGGGCGAAGAGCCCGGATTATAGTCGCTGGCTAAAGCCACGGGCAGGCCTGCATCAATCATTTTTCTCACCGGAGGATCTATCATGCCCAGAAAAAAAGCAGCGCCGGGTAATAGTGTAGGCATCGTTTCGGAATTTAGCAAAGCTTCTATTTCAGCATCGCCGGTAAATTCCAAATGATCTACAGATAAGGCGTCATACTTAACACCCACCTGTATGCCCCCTGAAAAGTCCAATTCATTAGCATGTATTTTCGGTCGTAAGCCATATTTTAAGCCGGCCATCAAAATACGTTCGGTTTGTGCTACCGTAAAAAAACCTTTATCACAGAACACATCAATATAATCAGCCAAATCTTCGCCTGCAACCATAGGTATCATCTCGTTAACTACTAAATCCACATAAGCATCCGGATTCTTTTTGTAATCCATAGGTAAGGCATGGGCACCTAAAAAAGTGGACTTTATCATCAATAAACTTTCTTGCTTTAAGCGTCTTATCACACGCAGCATTTTTATTTCGTCAGCGGTATTCAATCCATAACCGCTTTTAATCTCTACTGCACCAGTGCCTAAGCCCATTATTTCCTCTACACGTCCCCATGCTTGCTCAAAAAGGCTTTCCTCGCTCGCTTCATGCAAACGCTTTGAAGAATTGAGTATGCCGCCACCACGACGTGCTATTTCCTCATAACTCAAACCTCTGATTTTATCAATGTATTCTATCTCGCGGCTGCCCTCATAAACCAAGTGGGTGTGAGAATCGCAAAAAGCAGGAAACACCATCTGGCCACTACAATCTTTTATCTCAAACTGCCTACCGGAATAATCTGAAAGGTCAATATCTTTCATCGACCCAAAATCCTTAATATGTGCGCCCGAAATATGAAGGTAAGCATCTTTTATGGTTTCCAGCACTTGCATGTCTTTTCCACATACCTTTGACACCGCTGTCCTTTCTACATTTATCAGCTCCTTAATATGAATAAGCAAAATATCCATTGTTGAATCATTTTAGGTTTATTATGCACAAAATTAGAATTTTTTATTGATTTTTATGAGCAATCAGTAGTGTCCTGCTATTTTTTTTTAAGATTCTTAGCTTTGTCGGGGATGACGGGCGTTGCATGTGAAAATATGCCTGAGAGGAATCAACATTTTAACCATACCAAACTAATAATATTTTTGATTTTTCCGAATAATTGGATTTTTTATAGTATGTTTGTTAATGTAAATAACCAAAAAAAACACTTAAAACAATTTTTAATAAAATCTATAAATATTATGCAAAACATTACACAACTATTAATTTCTTTAACTCTAAGCCTGCTTTGTACTTTTACATTGCAGGCTCAGAGTTTTGTACAAACCATTGGAGATACAAATAAGATAACAAACCCACTTAGCAATGCTTGTGAATATGAAGGGTACTACTATCTGCCCTATGTGGTAGGTGAAATCAATAAAACATACAAACAAGCATACGATGAGCAACAACCCTTTAAGCAGTTTATACAAAGAGCAGGCAAGATAAATAATGCCAAAACAAGTCCAGATTTTAAAGTTTTAAGAATAAGTGAAGACGGCTCACAGTCTTTTATTTACAATATTGACACGGCAGATTATGCCCATAAGGTTGTGGACTTCAGACTTTTTCCCAAAGACACACATATTGAAATGCTGGGAGTTTGTAAAAACAAAAATGACGGCCAAAAGTCTTTATTTGCAATGCATTTAGATAAAGACTTCAATATGCTATACAGAACAATTATCCCACTGCAAAACCCCGATATTGAAATATCTCGAATAGCCCAAATATTGGAGAAAGACAATAACAGAACTGTTTTTGTATTGCAGTATTATGATTTTTATTCTACTCATCCACCTGTTGTTAGTTTTGCTGAAATGGACAGTTCTTATAATTTGCTACAGTATGTAACGCTTGACAGCATGCTTTTTCATAGAATTGGTTTGCGGATAGTTGAAATGGACAGTTTCTATATTTTTTCTAATGGACTTGGCATGTATAAATACACTATATCCAAAGACAATTTTGCCGTTTTAGACACTTTTAATCCTCAGCCTTTTCATCATAGTATGTTTGGTTATTCGTATTTTAAATACGATGACAGCAGTTTTTTGATGCCTGTTTTATATTTTGATACATTGTGGCCGCCCAACCCTAATAATGAAGGGGTTATTATACTACATTGGAACCAAGACTTAGAAATAATAGACAGCCTTATCATCTTTAACCCTGATACTTCTCAGATGCAAGGGTACGAGTCTCTCGCAAGGCGTACTAATGACAGTTTGTACTTTGCTGGTTCTTTTAACAGCACTATGCAACAAGTTCACGGCTACCATAACAATTGGCTCATGGTGTATAACATTAACTGGCACACCAAAGAAATCAACTGGGTTACATATTATGGGGGCAATACTTTCTACTATTGTTTTGATATTTTTCTAACATCAGACGGCGGTTGTCTTGTCAGCGCCGGTATATTTGACTGGGAAACGGCAACTCATGAAAAATTTGATATGCTGTTAATGAAGCTGGATGCCAAGGGCAATGTAACGTCAACCATGCCGCCGCCTTTGCAGGAAGACCTGATGTCTTTTACTATTTACCCCAACCCTTCTACCGACATCATACGCATACGTAATGATTCGGATATGTCTTTCAGTAAACTGCAATACAGCATTTACGATATGGCCGGACGACAAATATCCAGCGGTACTTGTTACTTCTCGGGTAACGAGGGGCATATAAACACCGCTGCTTTAAAATCAGGATCCTACCATATAATTATTGAAAGCGAATGTGGCATGCGTATGAGTATGCCTTTTATTAAAAAAAGATGAGTGCTGTAGTAATATATTTTTGTCTTGTAACCGCCTAAATCAACCCGAATTTAGTATTTAATCAATTATACAAGCCTGCATTGAAATCCATTTTCATACCAGCTATGAGGGCATGTTAGTATGTATGCCCAAATCAGAAAATCTGATTTATACAAAATTTTCAAGTTGTCACACAACTTAAATTAAAAAACTGAAAAATCAGTTTTTAGTAATGGCACAGATATCGTCGGCTACTTTAAAAGACAGTACTTCAAGCGATTTGGAGTAATTGAACAAAAAGTCAATAACATGCTCATCAGGAGCATAGGTTTCATCATTGTTGCCGGCTTCAATATCTGTTGATGAATAGGCGTTGGCATCAAATGAGGGTGCCAGGTTGTGTTTAAAACCTTCTAAATGTTTTAATAAGAAATTTTTGTTAAAATATGTATTGTATAATTGCTTCATAAAAAATGTTTTGTAAATAATTTGCTTTACCAATAAACGCAAACGCCATCTAAATATTTTAAGATACTTCAAAATATTTGAGTCTTTTCAGTATTATTTACAAAAAAAGAGGCTGATTGAAAACAATCAGCCTCTTTTTTTTTCGGATGCAAAATGACTACTTAACTTTACCAGCTAAGTCACTTCCGGCTTTAAACTTAATAACTTTCTTAGCAGGAATCTTGATTTCTTTTCCGTTTTGTGGGTTTACACCCTTTCTTGCAGCTCTTTTACCAACTGAGAAAGAACCAAAACCAACCAAACCAATTCTTTCGCCTTTTTTAAGCGATTTACCTACTACGTTAATAAAAGCTTCTAAAGCTTTCTTAGAGTCAACTTTTGTTAATTTGGCTTCAGTAGCCATTGCATCAATTAATTGTGCTTTGTTCATGTTAAATAATTTTTAAAGGTTAATACTAATTTTTTATGAACACTGCAAATATAAGTCTTTTTCAGGAAAACGCAAGCTTTTTTTTCAAAAATGTTGATTATTGTTGAAAAATCAGAGGTTTTGTTAATAACTTTCGATTAAGGATATGCTTTTTTTGTAAAATATACAAATAGTTTCTTTAAGCAGGCTTTGTTGTCCAATTACTATCTATCGGGAAACCCCTTAAGAAGTCAGAAACCGGCATTCTTTTACGTCCAATCAACTGTAAATTCAACAAATTAACCAAACCATTGTCAGCAACTACCCTTAAGAAGCTTTTCCCATCAGTAAGCACTTTCCCATGGTTGAAGCTTGTATTTTCTTCTACATAATTTGATTCAAAAATTTTCACACGGTATGTCTTTTGGTTTGGAGCAATTAGTGTGGTATAGGCACCCGGATAGGGCGACAATCCACGGATAAAATTATGGACTTGAAGAGCGTTTTGGTGCCAATTGATGCAGCAGTCTTCTTTTAATATTTTGGGTGCTTTTTCCCATACGGCGTTCTTTTCTGTAAGCAAATCCTGATGCATGGGTGTGAAATTGGGCGATGGGATGGTTTCCAATGTCTTTAGAAGCAAACTGCTGCCTTTAACCATCATCAAATCATGTAAGTTGCCGGCATTTAATTCGGGTGTTATCTCAACAGGCTCCTGAAGTATGATGTGTCCTTTATCAATATGTTCATTGATAAAAAATGTGGTCAATCCTGTTTGTGTTTCACCATTTATGATAGCATGATTTATGGGAGCAGCGCCCCGATAATTTGGCAGTAAAGAAGCATGCAGGTTTATGGTACCATAAGTACCCAGTGAAAAAACTTCAGGCGGTAGCTTTCTAAATGCCACAACAATTTGAACATCAGGGTTGGCTTTTTTAATAATATCAACAAAAGCGGCTTCCTTTAAAACTTCAGGCTGGTACACCTTCAGGCCCATTTGAAGCGCCCGTTTCTTAACAGGGCTTTCAGCAATTTTAAGGCCTCTGCCCGAAGGTTTATCAGGAGTAGTCACTACCGCCACCACGTCATACTTTTGACTTAAGATTTCTAATGAAGGTACTGCAAATTCAGGGGTGCCATAAAAAACAATCTTTTCAATCTTTTTTCTCTGCATATTTTTTTTTAACTATAATGTGTAATTACTTTACCTTTATTTTTCCTGCCTGAGCACATTTTCCATAAAAATATCAAGTTTGTTCATAGTGTTTATAGGCAAAGAATTGCCATCAATTTCCACAGAAATAACAGGATATCTATGCGTTCTTGCCCAAGGCTTAATAATGCCCTCAATAACACGTCCGATAAGACAGGCAAAGGGCGATATATTTATCACGCCGGCATAGCCGTTTTCTAAAGCCGTTGAAGCAACTCCTGATGATATAGATATTTCGGAATATAACTCCTTATCAATAAAGTAGGTTTCGCAATTTTTCATTATTAACTCCATGTCGCCGGGAAAATCGATAAGCAATCCTGAAGGCTTCAAGGCATTAACAATTCTTTTTTCTACGTTGTGTTTATAAATTTTTTCCAGATGCCATTTAATTTTTTCAGAATAATCAGGGGAAAACATTTTTAGCAAAGGTTTGCGTGGCTTAAGGTTTCTTGAAATTTCATTTTTGCGTATATGATCACAATAGAAAATCCATTCAGTCACCCCCGATATTTTACACATAATACCCCTTGAAGCCAAAATATTGAGGAGTTCGCTTACAGCAAAATCGTCACGCCTGACATATATTTCTCCAACAATAAGCACTTTTTTTAATGCCTGAGGTTTTGTTTTCAGAGGTATTTCAGACAAGGCAAGGGCCATTTTCTTCAGAGCAGGTATGGTTTTTTTGATATTTACGGCAGCAAGTTTTAGTATTTGGCGCCAATAATTATCGAGCACTTCCTGTGCAGCAGCTTTATCCTGAGCACATGTTTGGAGTGCTATTTCAATATCTTTAATATAGTCGGCAATGGTAAGCGCCCACCAGCCGTGCGCCGAAAAGCCACTGCCCAGCTCACTGTAGGAATTGTCAGAATCAAGGGTAAATATGACCACATTGTGCAAGCGTAATGTCTGAATAATTTTTTGATAAAAAACATAATATTGACCGGTACGACATGGCCCTGTAGTGGTAGGGACAAAAAGCATATACGTTTGATTTTTATCATATTGCGCACTTCTGACAAATTGCAGCAGGCTTCCCAAAACCAACTGCGAAGGCAAACATTCTTTACCTGAGGTCATGGCTTTGGCTACCTGTACTGTAAACTCGTCAGCGACCGGCATTGCCAGAGCGTTAACACCATAGCCTTTAACAGCCTCGGCAAATAGCGCTGTGCTATACCCACCCATGTTGGAAAGCAAAACTGTAACTTTTTCATTGTTTCTAACGGGTAAATATTTTTGGTTATGCTTGTCAAAAATCAAAAGTTCATCCCCCCCCTTAATGACAAACTCTAAGCCATTTGACCATGTGTCTGTTTTATCGGGAACAGGTTGCTGATGGTAACTTTCTACAATGTCTAAGAAGGCTTCTATACGCGTATCAATACCGGCATCGGCAGTGTGAGAATCAAGTTCGAGTATAAGAAATGGTTTACTACCCATAATCCATCTTATGTAGTGCAATAAAAATGAATCGGGTGCGCAGGAAAAGTTGGAAATATAAACCGGATATAGATTTTTTTCTTTCTTAGCCAACTGTGCTGCCTCAATAACCTGACGTCCATAGTACCAATACATATTAGCAAATGAGTGGTCTTCTTCTGTTGGCAGGATATCAAAAGGCAATACATCAACACCACGAGCGACAAATTTTTCGGGAATGCCCATGTTGGCATCTTTAGTATAAGCATTATAGGGACGCCCCAAAAGCAAAACCGACGGCTTTTCTGAGTCCCTTGTTACAGCTTCAAAAAAACGCCGGCCCTCTTTTTTTATTTCTTCATCTTTTTGATTATGAAAGGCTATGGCTTTTTCAATTGCATTTTGAGACTCCTTTTCAGAAAATCCCATTTTCCGACCAACAGCCGTAAATGCCTTTATCGTGCTGGTGTCATTTTTCTTGAAACTGACCTCCGGAGACAGGATTTTATTTTTATTAATCTTTGGGAAAGCCTGCTGAATGTAGTAAGGCAAAGCCTGAGTTATAGGGCACAAACAGGCATGCAAATTTGCCTCAGTACCTTTCATATCTTTAAAATGCGGTAAAAAGATAAAGTCAGTGCCTTTGTTAATGATATTTTGGACTGCGCCGTGCGCTATTTCTGCAGGGAAACAATAATCGCTTTCGACTTGTTCTATACCGGCTTCTTCTACAGCATCTGATATGAAAGCTTCAACACCCAGATATTTAAAAAAAGCCATATACAAAGGGTATAAATTATACACGGAAAAGCATAAAGGAATACCAACAGATGGAGCATTGCGACTAATACCAGAACTTGTTAAAGCTACTTCAAACAGTTTTTTTTGAGCACGTTCGATATAGTTTACAGCTGTTTGATTTTTATCGGAAAGCCTGAGCGCATACTTGTTGCAACGTCCTCCAAACATTAATTTTTTATCATCAATGCATATAACAGCAATTTCACAATAGTTATCGCAGGCTTTGCATGTAAAATATTTTTCAATGCGGAAAGATGTATTCAGTAGCTTATCTATGCTCACATTCTTATGTTCTGAAGTTGTGGTACCGGCATTTTTTTTAATTGCTATAAGAGCTGTGCCAAAGCAGCCTAACATTTCGGGAAAAGGAGGTACAATAACATCCTTTTTGAGTAAATATGCAAAAGCATGTGGGATGGCCGGATTTTTAGCCACACCTCCCTGCACGCTGATAGCATTACCGATGGCTCTGTTGCCAACGACTCTGTTTATATAGTTAGAAACCACAGACAAAACCAATCCGGCAGTAATATCTTCTATTGATGAGCCTTGCAATATGGCTTTTCTTATTTCTGCATTGATAAAGGCTGAGCAATGTTCACCAAATTTCAAAGGCGCTTTCGATTGCAAAGCCAAGGGACCAATTTTTGTAACATCACTGATATTAAGGTCGCCCGATGCCGCCTCTTCAAGAAAAGATCCTGTACCTGCCGAGCAGGCTTCGTTCATGGCATAATCAACAGGCACATTATTGACCAGGGAAACATACTTAGCATCCTGCCCTCCAACTTCGAAAATCGTATCTACATCTTTGCAGTAAAAAGCGGTGCCATGACTGTGGGCTAAGATTTCATTATATACAGCCGATGTATGGCAAAAAAGTCCTAATATTTCACGTGAAGACCCTGTTGTGCTTATGCGCCTGATGTTAATTTGATCTATCGGGCATATCTTTTCGACTTGATTTTTAATTTCTGCAAGACATTTTTTCAGAGCATTAACAGGGTCGCCGTGTGTACGCCCGTAATGCGCTGCCACTATTTCAAAAGTATTTTCATCAACAAGGCAGGCTTTGGTTGTTGTTGACCCCCCATCAATTCCCAGCACATAAGAAGCACCGGGACGTACCTGAGCCACATGAGCATTTATGTAGGTCACTTTATGATTTGATTGGCTCAGACTCTCATAGCGTTTGAAGCGTATGTTTTCGGGTTTAAATAATTGGTCAATAGCGGGTAATGGCGTCCCTTTTTCTAATGCTATATAAGCAGCTCCCATAGCCTCATAACAAACAGCATAAGGTGACACATAAAAAGATACATTTGGCAAAAATTCTTTTAAATATTTGACAATATGCTTGTTACGGGTAAGACCGCCATTAAGCAAAACATTGCCATCTTCAAGACCTGATTTTTTGAGATACTCAGCAATTTTGGAAGCCATGACACGACTCAATGAAAGCACAATATCGTCTTTAGTTGCCTGCCCTTTATTAAGACGGTGCGTGCAGTCGCTTTTCATAAAAACAGAGCAGCGTTTCGACAATTTTAACGCTTTGCTTCCAACGGCTATTTGATGTATTTCACTCAAGTCCATATTCATACGACCGAGTTGCTGCTTAAAAAATTCCCCGGTACCGGTAGCACATTTATTCCCCGAAAAAGAATTGACAATTTTCCCTTTCTGGTCACATAAATACACAACAATATCCTCACCACCAATAGAAACCACTGATTTGTATGCTTTGCTATCATGAGCCAACACAGCTTCAATGCAACGCATTTCGGGTACGTTCTTTGCTTTTAACAAAAAACGACCTTCACTTCCGGTAACAACAGTTTTCGTCCCGGGTTTTACCCTATGCTTTTGGAGTATATGCTTAACAACTTCAAAAACATTACCTTCATGAGATACAGCTTCGGTAAAGGCAACATCATCCCCATGCAAGCCCACAATTTTTACACTTACCGAACCTATGTTAATTCCTACGGCGTCCATCTTTTACCTTTCTAATCATTATAAGGTGGAATAAATAATTATGCAAAAATATGACTTTTCAGAATTTTTTATCACACGTGATATGAATTATTTGTAACTTAGCGAAAAAAATTTGTTCTATTTGCAGGCAGTTTTAATGTTTGACTGGTATTAGATACTTTATTTTTCAGATGTATAAGTATAAACAGGAAATTTAAATCCCAAAAAATAAACACTAATTTTTATAAAATTTTAACACTTAAAAAATACAATTATGAGACAGTTTTTTAAATTCATGTTTGCCTCCATGCTGGGCTTTTTTCTGACATTTATCATCATTTTCTTTTTTATGATTATGATGTTGGCTTCCTTAGCCACCTTTTCCAAAAAAGATGATGTGGTTGTAAGACCACAAAGTGTACTTAAAATTAAGCTTGATTTCGAAGTACCTGACCGCACTTCAGCCAATCCGTTTGAAAATATTAACTTCATGTCTCCCGGGGGTTCCCGTGCTTTAGGCTTAAATGAAATACTACGTGCTATTGATAAAGCAAAACACGATGACAGAATTGAAGGTATTTTTCTTGATCTTCATCCCTCTAGTGCGGGAATAGCGACAATAGAAGAGATTCGTGATGCATTGATAGATTTTCGCGAAAGTGGAAAGTTTATTGTCAGCTACGGTGAAATTATTACACAAAAAGACTATTATTTGGCATCTGTTTCAGACGCCATTTATATAATGCCTGAAGGTATTATGTTGTTCCAAGGGCTGAGTGCACAACTGATGTTTTTTAAGGGCACCCTTGACAAGCTTGATATTGAACCTCAGGTGATCCGTTACGGCAAATTTAAGAGTGCCGTTGAACCTTTTACGGAAGAAAAAATGAGCCAGGAAAACAAAGAACAAATGTTAAGATACATTAATTCTACGTGGACTCAATTTACGCATGGTATTTCGCAAGAAAGAGGTCTGAGCACTGATCAACTCAACCTGATTGCCGATAGCCTGCTGATAAGAAGCAGTATTGATGCTCTAAAGCACAACATGGTGGATGGTGTGATATTCTATGACCAATTTATAGATAAGCTGAAAGAACGGATGGACTTAGCTGAGAAAGACAATGTTTCATTAATCAGTTTGCAGAGATACAATAATGCAGCAGATACAAGAAAAAGCACACGCACCAGAGACAGAATTGCTATTGTGTATGCATCCGGTGAGATATACCCGGGTAGTGGCAGTGAAAGAAGTATATACTCCGATAATATTTCCAAAGCTATCAGAACAGCCCGTGAGGACACGACAGTCAAGGCTGTTGTATTTAGAATTAATTCACCGGGAGGAAGTGCTTTGGCTTCAGAAGCTATACTTCGCGAAGCGTATCTGACACGCGAAGAAAAACCTTTTATTGTTTCTTTTGGCAATTTAGCTGCTTCGGGAGGCTACTATATTGCCTGTGCCGCCGACAGAATTGTGTCATCGCCCAGTACGATAACAGGCTCTATTGGCGTTTTTGGCATAATACCTAACGCCCAAAAGTTTTTTGAAAATAAGCTGGGTATTACTTTTGATGTGGTGAAGACCAATGCACAAAGTGATTTTGGTAACCTGGCGCGGGCCCTTACCCCTCAGGAACGTGCCATACTACAGGCACAGGTGGAGCAGGTTTATAAAACTTTTGCCAATCATGTTGCCGAAGCCCGCAATATGACTTTTGAAGAAGTGGATGCTATAGGACAGGGACGTATATGGACCGGAACAGACGCCCTTGAAATTGGCTTGGTTGATGAACTTGGCGGCTTGAACACAGCTGTGAAACTCGCTGCAGAACTCGCAGAAATCGAAGATTACCGCATACTTGAACTCCCACATCGGAAAGACTTTTTCACTCAGCTAATCGAAGATATGAGTGGCGGCATCAGCCAAACCTTTTTGAGAAGAAACCTGGGTCAAAATTATGCTTTCTTTGAATTTCTCAACAAAATGGACGGTAAAGATAAAGTACAAGCCCGCCTGCCTTTTGATGTTATTGTTGAATAATATTTGTTGTTGCGCTGCTGTACTTTTTTTTATGTTTTTCAAAGCATGAACTGACTGTGCTCACTCATGAAGCAAGCATGCCCAAACCATAAAGATGTTTTTGAAAAAGCATCTGTAAATTCACACAATAGCCTGCCGATAATAAAAATGGTATTTGAGTGACATGCTTATTTAACCTGTATTATTCACAAAAAGTAAACAAAAAATGTATAAGACTAATTATCAATGCAAAACATTAAAATTCTTAAAAACATTATTTTGTTTACTTTTAGCGAGTGCTTTTACTTTAGGCC
>PXBB01000151.1 GCA_003565735.1 Bacteroidales bacterium | reverse complement strand
TACTAATATGAAAAGCAGCCCTGTCGGCAGATGCCAAAGGCTCATAAAGGAATGTCGCACCGTTGGTGCCTCTAACGGTTACCGTATTGGTTGCCGACACACCCGGTGCCGTTCCGTTAATCACAATCTGGTCGGTATAAGTTCCGGGCGACATTTGAAAGATAACGGGTCCTGCGGCACCTGCTTCATGCAGCTCATCAAAAGCATCTTCAAGTGACGCAAAATCATCGCCCGGACCACCTACAGAATACTGCCCTATAAGCGGGTCAACAAAATTAAGGGTGATTTCCATAGTGTCGTTGTCGGGGAATCCATCCGTCATAAAGTTAGGGTCTGAGGTCCATACTTTAATAGTGTTGAGTCCGGGAGGGAAGTTAAAGTTGCCAATTGTGACAGGTCCGTCTGTTTCAAATTGATTCAGATTTCCCATCCAAAAATAAGCAGGCTGTGGTGCCCCATTTACAGACCAGTTTATCATAGCCATAGTAAGGGGGTTAGTTCCCAGTGTGGTAATGGTCACATCAACATCATGCAATCCGGGTCCAACGGGAGCTGATGGCGCATCAATAGAGGCTATACCGGCATCATCCGGAATGTTCGGTACAGTATAACTGATACGGATGTTAGGACGCCAGTCGTTATAGCTGGCATTATAAGCCGTAGATTCTGTTGGACTGGCAGCTGCGCGTCCACCACCTAATCCTACAACAGCATCATAGTAAAAAGGAACACTACCACTGGGCGTACCATTCATAACATGTCCTACAGAAATTTTTAAATTATCTCCTGTGTAAACAAAAGGAGTGGCAAGCGTGAATGGAAGCCAGCCGCTTATAGCTGGTAAGGTGTACTCGTTATCAGAAAACACAACCGTTGAAGTGGCTGTTTCTGTCAAATAGTTAGTAGTAGCAGGAACAGTAGCCTGTGTGGTATTTTCCATTTGTATCTCTACAAAATTGTGCCCAGATATACCATCTGCATCAGCTTTTTCCCAGGCCAGCTCCGTAATAATAGCACCTGCAGGAATACCAGATAACTCACTGGACGTGTATATGTAGGTGTAATTAGAATAATCCCAGGAACTTGCAGTTGATGAACGGTAAATGGGGCCATACAAATGACTGGATTGTGTTCCCGTTCCAATGACAACTTGAACTTGTGCTTCTACTTTATGTGATAACATCAAAAGTAGTAATGCGGCAAAAGTCCAAAGTAAATTTTTGATTTTCATAAATAAATAAATTTTAATTAATAATGTTTTTAGTGAAATGTAAAACTTTTTTTAATAAAAGCTTTTGGGCGTTAAGTGAATTCTTCTTTCATGGTTTTAAGGTTTTAGTTAATAAAAAATGAATCATCTATTAAAACACAATAATAGAAATATTCATACTGATGAATATCCCGTACATTTAAACTTCATAGGCTTCACGCATATTGTCAAATTTTTACATGCTTTCAGGCAAATGTTTTTGACTTTTATGATATTATTATTTTTTGTTAGTACAAAGCTATATAAAAATTTTTCTAAAAAAAAAGTATTTTTAAAAAAAATTGTTAATAAATAATATTTCTTATAATAACCTTCACGTTATTAACATTTTACAATATTGTACCGACATCATAATTGTAGAATATGGATGCGATTTCTTACGGAGTGTACACTGAACACATTGGTGAATGAATTTGAAATGACGTTTAATAAGTTGCAAGGCAATGCATCACCCGTTAATCAGCCTTGTCATTCCTAGGGATGGGACTTTTTTAAAAAAAAACTCAATAAAGCAGCAATGACAGCATTCCCCGTAGGGGAACAATATCAGTAGCCACGGGTAAGCGGAGCGCCACCCGTGGCTCAGAGTGACAGTTTGCTAATAAGCTCTTTTCTGAGCTGGGGCATTACCCTGGCTGGGGTCTTTTTTCAGGCGCTTGGGCAAAAAGTTTTTGGGATAATGTGTAAAATAATTATCGCCAAAAAGCCTGTTGTGAATAAGTGTATTGCGGTAAATATCGTAGTCGAATGCTCCAATTTTTCTATAAATAAGAGTAATAACAGATGAAGAAATGACTATAAAAGTAGAGTAAAGGATGGCAAGCCAAACCATTTGGCTTTGTACCGGTTCGTTAAAACTCAATATGATGACAGCAAAAGACAAAGGTCCATTCTGAATACCGGTTTCTAGAGAAATTGCTCTCTGAAATACAGGAGCGATACCCAATAAACGTGCAAGGGTAAAACCGAATAAGAAGCCAATAAGGCCAACAGAAATAGCACCAAAATACACTTCAAAAGGTGTAAGTAAAAACAGCGTTCCATGTCTTAGAAAAGCAGTAATGATAAGGTAAAGTATAACTATCATGCCCATAAAACCGGCTGTATCTTCAGCAGTTTTGGCCCAATCCGGCCATTTGATTCGAATAAACATACCGATGACAACAGGAACAAGTACCAAAATTAGTGATGTAACAATGTTGGCCGTGGGAATAACAAAAACGGCATCGGATCCTGCTGCTTGCAGTTCAGCAGTTATTTGTGCGGTATATCCGGCCGCATAAAGGTTTAACAGTATAGGCATCATGACTATTGCCAATACAGTAGAAGCGGTGGTCATGGATATACTGAGTGCGACAGAACCTCTGGAAAAATAGGTAAACATATTAGAAGTGGTTCCACCCGGCAGACAGCCTATAAGGATAAGAGCAATAGCAAATGCCGGTTGAAGTTTTAAGAAATAACCCAGCGCAAAAGCCATAAAAGGCATAAAGCCAAATTGAGAAAGAAACCCGATAAATATCCCTTTGGGGCTTCGAAAAACAGCTTTAAAATCATCTATCGTAAGGCTGGCTCCCATGCCCAGCATGATAACAAATATCATAAGTGCCAGCAAGGCCTGATCGATAGGATATAATAACTGAGTCGTAAATTCCATGGTCATTACTTTTTAAATTCCGCTTCAAAAAGATCGGATAATTGCTTACTGTATTTTTTCATAATCACATGACGCTTTAGTTTGAATAAGTTGGTTAGCTCCTGCCCTATCTTAAAGCTGTCATTAAGATACCCAATATATCGTATTTGTTCATATTTTTTAAAACCATTAGCAGTGGAAGTGATACGTCTTACGTCATTTCGTATGATTTTGGTTGCAATATCATTTTTTACAAGCTCCTGTATTGTTTTCTCTTTGAAGCCGGCCTGCCAAAAATCTATCAAAGAAGGAATGATTAAAACACCTAAAAACTTTTTATCCTGCCCTGCAACAATACAGTTTTCAATAAAAGGGCTTTGCTGCAAGCTCATTTCAAGCGGTTCGGGTTCGACATTTTCACCACCTTTAAGAACAATAGTCGCTTTAAAACGGCCCAAAATTTTAAGGTTATTATTATGCGTCATAACGCCAATATCTCCTGTTCTAAGCCACCCATCAACAATTGTTTTTTGAGTCAGTTCCGGTTCTTTGTAGTATGCTTTCATTACCTGAGGCCCTTTAACCCATATTTCACCTTTTTGCATTTTGCCATTGTAGGGTAGTTCAGCATTAGGATACAAAACTCTGGAGGTTTCAATGTCAATGATTTTGATTTGTGTTTCTTTTATGGGAGAGCCAACAGTGCCAACCACAAGGTTTCTTTTTTCGCGCACCGAAATAACCGGTGTTGTTTCAGTCATCCCATATCCTTCGAGAACGGGTATTCCTACATTGTTGAAAAACTTATCGACATGAAAAGGCAAGGCGCCCCCGCCCGAAATTGTCGTTTTGAGTCCTCCGCCGGCACCCAGCCTGATTCTTTCGAGTACGGCTGCATTAAAAAAGCCGTACCATGGCAGAACAATAAGCCACCTGATGAGGTAAAACGGCATGCATAAAATTCTTTCCCACAGCGGATAAAATCGCATTTGAAGATTTCTATTGGACATATAATAAATGGAGCCATTGTATTGGCGGGCAAGAAAATGTGCAACATGAAAAAGCAGTTGTCTCATCCAATGAGAGCTTTTTACTTTTTTTAAAATTCTTTCATATAGTTTTTCCCAAATACGGGGAGCCGATGCCATAAAAGTAGGCTCTACATTACGCATATCCTCAGCCAAATGCTGTACCGAAGAATAAAAAGTGCAACCCCCAAAACTAATGGTGTACATTTCAATAAGTCTTTCAAAAACATGCCAAATAGGTAGCACGGACAAAATTCTGTCGTTACAGTTAAACTGGCCGGGTAAATTTTGTATTTGCGACATGATGTTAGCATGAGTCAACATAACACCTTTAGGCGTGCCTGTTGTTCCGGAGGTATATATAAGGGTAAAAAGATCGTCGGGTTTGATGTCTTGCATTCTTTTCTCTATACGCTTATCTCCATCCTGCCGAAGTTTTTGTCCTGTTTTGCATACATCATGAATTTTTCTTACACCCTGCGGCACATCAATGGACTCATCGAGTACAATTATTTCTCTGAGTGCAGGCAGTTGGTTTTTGAGGTTAAGCACTCTTTGCATCAGCTCTTCAGTTTCGACGAAGGCCACGGCAAGTTCGGAATGATTAATAATATAGACCAATTCGGCGTTGGTAATATCTCTGCCTCTTGGCACATCGGCTGCACCGCAGCATTGCACGGCATAGTCGGCCAAAATCCATTCAAAGCGGTTATCGCTAAAAATGCCCACATGGTCTCTTGCATTAACGCCGAGTTCAATCAGTGCTGTTCCGAGATCCAGTCCTTTTTCATACAATGCTTTATACGATACGGGCTCCCATTCGAGGGCTTTCTTTCGAATAGCAAAAGCCGGTAGTGCATCGAATTCCGAAGCCGCTTTTTGGTACAGTTGCGCAAGATTTTGTGCTTTAATACGGTAATACATAAATATCTACAAAAGATAGCAATCTCAATGTCAGATTTTGAAAAATTTACAAAGGGCAAAAATAAGAAAAAAATCCATCAATCCATGAAACTGCTTTCCCCTAAGCTTTAATCACACTCACTCGCGTTAATTAAAAAGAAAGCACCATGTGTTACATGGTGCTTTCACTAAACAAAAAAAATAAAAACCCCTATTCATTTAATCTGTAGCGGGTATTCTTACGGTAAACTTTGATCCGACATCAGGCTGGCTTTCAACGTCAACGGTTCCTTCATAAATTTCCACCATTTTTTTGGCTATTGACAAGCCGAGGCCAGTACCTGTAATGTTTTTAGTTTTTGCATTTTTAATACGTACAAAATCTTTAAAAAGTAAGGCTTTATCTTCTTCTGTCATACCAATACCGGTATCTTCAACTGTGATAACACAATAGCCTTTTTCTTTTACGATAGAGACAAAAACTTCTCCATCATCTTTATTATACTTAACAGCATTGGAGACCAAATTGTTCAGCACTACTTCCATTTCGTAGGCATCAGCTTTAATGATAAGGTTTTCTTCGGCGTCGAGGTGTAATTGAATATTGCGCTGAATAGCCATAGGTTCAACTGTATGAATGACGGTTTTAGCAATTTCATACAAGTCAATACGTTTTATTTCGCGCATTCTTTTACCGGATTCAATTTTGGTAAGGTCCAGCAAGTCGAGTATCAGCGTACGCATAGCCTTGAGGCGCTCTATAGACCTGTCTATCATCACTTCATAATCATCAATATTGTCGCCTACTTGTTTTTCTTTCATAATTTTTAAGTAGCCTTCCACAGCATTGATAGGCGATTTGAGTTCGTGCGACAGTACCGAAAGGAATTGAAAGCGCACCTCTTTGCCTTCTTTTTTCATTTGGCGTGTCATCCTTTTCAGGAAAAGATTTTTAGTAATGCTCTCGATAGACGTCCTCAGCTCCTGTGGCGTAAAAGGCTTGGGCACAAAATTGTAAGCACCATTATTGGTAGCTTTCACAGCAAGTTCCAATGAGGCATAAGAGGTTATCATCATGACAGATATGTCATATTCCTTGTCTTTTAAATAGTCAAGCACTTCGATACCATTAATTCCGGGCAGAATATTATCGAGCAAAACGATATCAATAGGTGTTGATTCAATTATTTCAATAGCTTTTTCGCCTGTTTCAGCTTCAATAACCTCATAAGAAAAATCTTCATCCATAAAAGGATAGCCAACAGTAAAATTTCTCAAGGCACGAACAACACCCATTCTAATACCTGGTTCGTCGTCAACAATAAGAAGCTTAAGGGTATTCATAATACTAAAGTTTTAAAAGTTTATTTATTTCGCGTTGTAGCTGATCCGGACGGATTCCTTTTTCCAGATATAAGTCAGCTTTGATCCATTTACGGTCTTCTTCATTTTCTACGCTAAACATCATACCCGTTTCGGCAGTAAGAGCTGTTGCAATAATGACAGGAACATCCGGCATCTTTTGTTTTATTTTATGGCTTAAAATAAAACCACTATCCTTATTCTCCATCATTAAGTCGCTGATAACGAGATCGGGGTTTACCTTGTCAAGCATTTCTTCGGCTTCTTTTTGGCCACAAGCGCTGATAACCTCATAGCCTAAGCTTTCAATCATGGTTTTCATTTGAAAAATATAATCAACGTCATCATCGATTAAGAAAACCACTTTTTTATCTTTATCTGTTGTCATTTTTATAAAAGTTTTTAATTATTTCTTGGTATTGTTATAATAAAAGTTGTTCCTGTTTTTCCTTTGCTTTTGTCTGTATTGGATTTGACGGCAATTTTGCCATTATGCATTTTAATGATGCCATAAACCAAAGGCAAACCAAGTCCTGTACCGCTTCCGGCCGCTTTTGTTGTAAAGAAAGGGGTAAACAATTTTTCCATATTTTCTTTGGATATGCCAACCCCTGAGTCTGAAAATTTAAACTCGACAACATCCTTATTTCCTAATACTTCAACGCGCAACTCTCCCCCATTGGGCATAGCTTCTACAGCATTTTTTTCAATATTTGTAAATACCTGCATCATTTGCTCTGTATCAATCATTACCATGGGGTTTTCGATATCACACTCAATTTTAGTGGTGACATTTTTAGGAATTATTACAGACTCGAGGCTTCTTTCAACAAACTTTCGTATGTCAACTTCTTTAGGTTTTATTTGGTTTTTACGTGCAAAATTCAAGAGTCCTCCCACAATATTTTTACATCTGGCAGCTTGCTCCACAATGAGATCAATATCCTGCACCAGTGGGTCGTCAGCTTTAAGTTCTTCTTTTATAAGACTGCTGTACATCGTAATAACGCCCAGAGGGTTGTTGAGTTCGTGTGCAATACCGGCAGAAAGCTGCCCCATATGTGCCAATTTTTCAGATTGTTTTAATGCCATTTTAGCATTGGCGAGGTTTTCATTAGATAAGTTCAGATCCTGCACTGAGTTGTGTAATTTTTCTATGGTGTAAGGTAAGCACATTTCATTTTCAGCATAACCGTATATGACAGCTATAGCATGTTCCATACAAGTAGTATAGCCACAAGCACCACAGTCAAGATAGTCGGATGGCGTTTTCTTACCCATTTGCAACAGCACTCTTTCTATTTCCTTATTATCAGGGTCTTTCAATCTTCTATCCATGGGTTTAAACGACTGAGATAAGTCAAGGTCAGCAAATTTGTTAATATTTTCCTGCCATTTTTCCACATCAAGTTCTTGAAGTTTTCTTTTTACATATTTGCTGATTTGAGTGCGCTTAAAAAAAAGTTTATTTTTTTCAGACATTCCCGGCCCTAAAACGCATCCGTTACAACAAAGGGTTTCGAGGTGTGCTGTTTTAATTTCACCTTTTTCAAACTCTTTAATAGCTTCTTTAAAATTTTGTTTTCCAGAGGCTACAATAATTTCACCTTCAACAATGTCATCAGTTTTTTTAACAGTTTGCAGCAGGCCCCTGCTAACAGGAAAAATTGCCCCCCGCCCCGATTTTGGCGGGTCGAAGTCAGACGGTTCGGTTCCTTGTTGCGAAATTCCATGCTTTTCAAACAGTTCCCTTAGTTCGGTAAAAGTAATGGCATCATCAATTTCGTCTGATTCGGCCTTTTTAGCTACACACGGACCTATGAAAACAACCTTAACATCATCGTACAAACGTCTGGCAACACGTGTTATAGCAACCATAGGCGAAGCTATGGGGGCAAGATTTTGAACAATTTCGGGATGAAAATGTTCGATATAAAAAACAATAGCAGGGCAATCGGAGGATATGAAAGCCTTCTCGGGCTTTTCCTCAATAATCTTCTTGTACTCCTCTGCAACCAGGTCGGCACCAAAAGCAACATCCATAACTTTGTAAAAACCCAATCTGCGAATCATTCCAATTAACACTTGATAACTATCAACATCTACAAAGTCTGCCGGAAAGCTTGGTGCCAAAATGGCAACCACCTTGTCGTCAGACGCCAACATAGCCTCTACCTCACTTGTCGTTTTCAAATACATCTTGGCTTGCTGGCTACACACACTCACACAATTAGCACATCCGATACAGCGTTCACTTAAAACCTCCGCTTGCCCGTTTATTATTTTTATGGCTTTAACAGGACACTCCCTCACACAGGTATAACACATCCTGCATTTATCCTTAAGAGTAAAAACTAACTTATCTCTATTAGCGTGTCCCATTTTATATTTATTTTATATTTGTATCAACCGTTTTTTACAGTAAAACATCTCTTTTCTTATAATGCGTATGCAATAATTTATGGCTTTTGTCGCTCAACGGCTTGCCAAGAAATTCTTTATAAAGCTGAATAACATCAGGGTTTTGATGCGATACTTTAATGGTTTCTTTATCATCAATGTCGTAAAGTGCTTTCATACGCGACATAACGGCCTCTTCATCTGCACCAATTTGCTGACCGCCCCCATTTATACATCCATTAGGGCATGCCATGACCTCAATAAAGTGCACTTCTTTTTCACCGCTTTCAACTTTTTCAAGCAATTCTCTTGCATTTTGCAAGCCACTGACTACAGCCACATTTACTGTTAAGTCACCAGCTTTGACACTGGCTTCTTTACACCCTTTGACACCTCTTAAGGTTTCAATTTTAAATTGAACCAATTCTTTTCCGGTAATCATAAAGTAAGCGGTTCTGATAGCAGCCTCCATAACACCTCCGGTAGCACCGAAAATTTTACCGGCTGAACTTCTAAAACCTAATGGTGTATCTGTTGTTTCGGGCGTAATATTATGCATATCAACACCATACATTCTTATCAGTTGCGCCAATTCACGTGTCGTAAGCACAGCATCAACATCTGTAATACCTTTATTGGTCATCTCATCGCGCTGAGCTTCAAATTTTTTAGCTGTACACGGCATGATGGAGACCGAATAAATATCTTCAGGATTCAGATTCATCTTGTCTGACCAATGAGACTTAATGATAGCCCCTGTCATTTGTTGTGGTGATTTGCAAGTAGATAGATGTGGGATTAAATCGGGATAAAATTCTTCAGCAAATTTTATCCATCCCGGACAACAACTTGTTATCATGGGTAGCTTTCCATTGTTACTTACTCTGTCGATAAGTTCCGAAGCTTCTTCCATAATGGTAAGGTCGGCACCAAAAGTGGTATCAAAAACGAAATTAAATCCGATTTTACGTAATGCGGCATTCATAATTCCATTGATATCTTTTCCCGGCGACATGCCAAATTCTTCTGCCAGCGATACTGATATAGAAGGAGCATACTGCACCACCACCGTTTTAGATGGATTGTTCAGGTTTGAAAGCAATTCCGGAAAGTGGTTCTTTTCTGTAAGCGCACCTGTAGGGCAAACCATTATACACTGGCCGCAATTAACACAACTTGAAGTGTTGATTCCTTTATCGAAAGCAACGCCCACAATAGACTCACTACCCCTGTTAATAAAGTCAATGGCAGAAACCCCCATGGTTTCTTCACACACTCTTACACAGCGCCCGCATAAGATACATTTATCAGGGTCTCTAACGATACTGGCACTTGAACGATCCATGTGGTAGTTGTTCTTTACGCCCTTTACCCTTCTATCGCGCACTTGTAACTCTTCTGACAAGTTTTGCAATTCACAGTTTTTGTTGCGCACACAGAACAAGCAATCGTCCGGGTGGTTAGACAGCAAAAGTTCGACAATTAATTTTCTGGATTCAATAACCTTAGGTGAATGCGTTTGCACTTTAAGGTTTTCTTCAACAGGGAACGAGCATGCTGTTACCAATCGACCTGTGTTGCTATTTTCGACCACGCACATTCTGCAAGAACCGGAGGGGAATTTTCCTTTAAGGTGGCACAGTGTAGGCACTTTAATGCCGTGTCTGTTTAAGCTATCCAGAAGCATCTCTCCTTTGCGGGCTTCAATTTGTTTATTATTTACTTCAATTAAAAAGCTCATATTTTTATTTTTTATTTTTATACAACATTAACTGCGTTAAACTTACATACATCAAAGCATACCCCACATCCAATACACTTGGTGTCAACGATAAAATGTGCTTGTTTCTTTGAGCCAATAATAGCATCTACGGGGCATTTTCGTGCACATATTGTACAACCTGTACACAAATCAACATCAATTTTGTATTCTTTCAGATTGGTACAAACTCCTGATGGGCACTTGCGGTCAAACACATGCGCTTCGTATTCATCTCTAAACCAGGACAAAGTGCTAAGTATAGGGTTTGGTGCTGTTTGTCCCAGCCCACATAGGGATGTATCCTTTATGACTGCACATAGTTTTTCAAGCTGCATAACGCCTTTAAATCTTTCCAGTGCTTCGTTATTATCGCCCGCCTGAGGTTTACCTGTAATACTTTCAAGAATTTCAAGCATGCGTTTGGTTCCTTCCCTGCAAGGGATACACTTGCCACAACTCTCTCTTTGAATAAAATCCATAAAGAATTTTGCCACATCTACCATACATGTATCCTCGTCCATGACGACCAGCCCTCCTGAGCCCATCATTGCACCGACGCTCATCAGAGATTCGTAGTCAATAAGAATATCCAGGTTTTTTTCAACGATACAGCCACCGGAGGGGCCACCAATCTGAACGGCTTTAAACTTTTTATTATCGAGAACACCGCCGGCCACATTAAATAAAACATCTCTTACAGTTGTTCCCATAGGCACTTCTACCAGACCTGTAAGCGCAATTTTTCCGGACAAAGCAAAAACCTTAGTACCCTTGCTGTTTTCTGTACCAATAGCAGCAAACTTATCTGCGCCCATTTCAATAATACCTGGTACATTAGCAAAAGTTTCAACATTATTGATGACTGTAGGTTTTCCAAACAGGCCGCTGGTTGTTGGAAAGGGCGGTCTTGGTCGGGGCATTCCCCTTTTACCTTCAATACTATGCATTAATGCAGTTTCTTCGCCGCAAACAAAAGCGCCTGCTCCCTTTTTAATTTTAATATTAAAATTAACACCGGTGCCAAAGATATCATTACCGATTAAGCCATATTCTTTAGCTTGCTCAATTGCAATTTCAAGGCGTTTGATAGCCAGCGGATATTCTGCTCTGATATAGATATAAGCTTCTGTTGCTCCGATGGCAAAAGCACCGATAGCCATACCCTCAATAAGTCTGTGAGGGTCACCTTCAATAATAGCTCTATCCATAAAAGCGCCGGGGTCGCCTTCGTCGGCATTGCATATTAAATATTTTTGGTCGCTCTTTTCACCATTGGCAAATTTCCATTTTTTCCCTGTTGGAAAACCGCCGCCGCCTCTACCGCGCAAACCACTTTTTTCAATAGCTTCACATACATCAAAAGGCTTGTCCACATTAATGACTTTAATAAAACTCTTATAGCCACCACGTGCAATATATTCATTAATATTTACCGGGTCAATAATGCCGCAATTTTTCAAAACAATACGATACTGAGGCGCAAAGAAGGGGTGTTCGTTGAAAAAGTTAAGGTTTTCCCAATCTTTACCTTGATAAGATTTAAACTGCCCCATACTTTTGGCATCTTTTGGCAGTTCCAACGAAAAAACATTATCTAAAATACCATCTACTTTGTCCTCTGTAACAGCTTCAAATGACACACGATTGTGTGTTGGCAAATGTATATCCATTATTGGTTCAGCAGAACATAAGCCAATACATCCGGTTTCAATAATTTTGGCTTCAAGCTCATTATCAGATAAATACTTTTTAACAGCTTTAATGGTTTTGTCTGCACCCGCACCTAAACCACATGTACCAGCACCTATATATATAATAGGCTGGTCAATTTTTTCATTTTTAATAACGGCAATTTTTTCTTGTACTTGCTCATCTTTTGAATTGTTGGAAAAGTCTCTCAAAACTTCATCAATAAGAAAATCTTTTACCGATATATTAGCTTGTGCTTCCATAATTATTCCTGATTTCTATAGTTATCAATTAATTCTTTAATCTTGTCGGCTGTTAATTTTGCGTGAAAGTTTCCGTTTATTGCTACAACAGGCGCTAATCCACATGCCCCGATACAAGCCACAACCTCAACGCTAAACATGCCATCACGTGTTGTATTACCAGATTTCACGGCCAGTTCTTTTTCAATTTCTTCCAAAACCGTTGCCGAACCTAACACATGACATGCTGTACCACGACACACCTGTATGTGATATTTGCCCAGGGGTTTAAAACGAAATTGATTATAAAAAGTAGCAACACCGTAGATTTTGCCTGTCGGCATTTGTAAATGTCTGCCTACTTCGACAACAGAAGCCTCTGATAAATACCCCTCTACATCCTGAATATCCTGCAAAATCGGTATTAAGTTCTCTGACTTACCCACCGGATATTTTTGTAATATGTCATTCGTTTTTATTTCCATTGCGAATTATTTTAAAAAAAGTTATTGGTATATTTTTATATAACCCATTAACTCAACTAATCATTTCTATTTAATATGCTTTTCAATTTCAGATAAAACCTTTTTAGCTTCCACAGGCTTTCTGATAAAACCATTTACAGGGAACCAGTAAGTTTTTCCATCTTCGCCCTTATAATCAATACCTGCAGTATCATTTGTTGTATTTTTCACCAATAGTACTTGCAAATCTTTAAAATTTGGGTCCTTTCTAAACTCCCTTGCCATCTCTTGAACACTGGCTTTTGTTGTTACCAAAACATCTATTGATGTTTGAATCAAAAAAGGGATATTTCTGAGTTCTTCATTGCTTAATATTTCCTGTGCCAACTCGAAGCCTTCGTAATGGGTTGTCATCATAACGTCCAAAATAGCCAAATCCGGCTTTTCATTGAGCATCTTCTCAAGGCCTTCGCTTTTGCTCATTGCAGTAATTACTTCATAACCTTCTTTTTTAAGAATTGTTTGCATAACTGTGATAATGTCAATGTCATCGTCAACGATTAAAATTTTTTTTGCTGTTTTCATGGTTTTAATGTTTAGTGTTAAAAAATTTAATTAATTATTGGGTTTTCTATGTTTTAATTTTCAACGGTAAAATTACATAGCATCTTTTTACTGTGTAAGAGACTATACTCCTGTTTTTTTCGGTAATTCTTTGCCGTTTTTTAATAACAAAACCAATACATTTACGCAAATTATTGCTTATGAGTATTACAAAGTACCCATTAAAAAAACTGCGTAATGCCCGATTCTTTTATCTTTCAAGCCATCGACACAGTTAAAGTCAAAACCGGTAACAAATCCAAATTAATGTCTTGCCGGCAAAAATTAATGGGACCCTATTAGCGTAACATGTCCTGTAAAAACATGCTCTTCGCCCAGTAAATCTTTAACGATTATTTTGTAAACATATATGTCTTGTTTTAAAACGGTATTTGTTTTGGGGCATTTCCCGTCCCATGGCT
>PXBB01000129.1 GCA_003565735.1 Bacteroidales bacterium | reverse complement strand
ATGACCGGATTCAGGTTTACAACTTATATCCGCTACTGGTACATGTGAACCTTTTCGGTGGAGGATATGCGAGCCAGGCCCGGCGGTTTTTGGAGAAATATTGATTTACAGTCGGCAAAATTTGAAAATTTCTATAATTCTAAACCATCATTTTTTCGGCAGGTGCATGTTGGTTAAATTCAGCCAGGCATAAACAATCTGCCTGCTGCTATTTGCGAACTTTCAACTGACCTAATGTCTCAGCAAAAAATCATATCCCTTGTTCCCTCACTAACCGAGCTGCTGATCGACCTCGGGCTGGAAGAGAGCCTTGCCGGCAGAACACGTTTTTGTATTCACCCAAAAGAAAAGGTTCAGGAAATACCAATCATAGGCGGAACTAAAAATCCGCGCGTTGAAGAGATAATTGATGCCGGCGCAGACCTGATCATCGCCAATAAAGAGGAAAACCGTGAAGAGGATATCCGTGAACTGGAGCAGCACACAGAGGTAATACTAACGGACATCTCATCCATTGAGGAAGCACTGTTTGCGATCTATGAAATCGGTAAAAAATGTGGCGTTCTTGAAAAGGCGGAAAAGCTGATTGCCGATATTCAGACCGAACTTGAATTAATTCCCGATGAGTCTCCTATGAGCGCAGCCTATCTGATCTGGCGCTCTCCCTGGATGACCGCCGGCGGCGATACATACATCCACTCGGTAATGGAACACTGGAAGCTGCAAAACGTTTTTTCAGATCAGAATCGCTATCCAAAAATTACACTCGACCAGATCCACGCCAAACGCCCCGAACTGGTTCTGCTTAGCAGTGAGCCGTTTCCATTCAAGGAAAAACATATTCAGGAAATCGCCGCTGTCTGCAAAACGGCAAATATTATGCTTATTAATGGAGAGTGGTTCAGTTGGTACGGCTCAAGAATGCTGCCCTCTTTCAAAAAGCTGAATGCATTTCGCCGGGCTATTTCGTAAAGAAACTTTTATTTAATCAGCGTCATGCGCCGGTTTAGTTCAGCTTCATTGCTTCTCAGCCGGTAGATATACACCCCGCTTGAAAGGTCCGATGCATTGAACTCGACCTGGTGCGTTCCGGCTTCCCGAAAGCCATCAACAAGAACAGAAACTCTTCGCCCAAGCATATCAAATACCTCAAGCTGTATTTCGGTTCCATATTCAAGCTGATAACTGATAACTGTAACCGGGTTAAACGGGTTCGGATAATTCTGATAGAGTTCAAATTCGCTGGCAGTTTCACTAACATCGTTTGATGTGATCGAAACATTTTCCATAAATATATCATCGATCCGGATTTCATCTCGCTGGCCGCTATCTTCTGAAAGCCGGGTGCCGGTATAATAATATTTCCATCTTAACTGAACATAGGCGCGATTGTAAGCATCCTCAGGAAACGGGATGCCTGAAAATTCAGTGGTTCCCTCTTCCAAATCGCGCTGGTATTCTACAATATCACCATCATGATCCAAAACATCCTTCCATTCTGATTGAAGCCCGTTTCTGTATTGCAGCCTTACATTGTATGTGCGGCTGTTTGCCTGCATTGTTTCTGCTGTCCAGTGTATGGCCAGGTTGTTTTCACCTCTTGTATCAAGCGCAAGCACAATAGCGCCGAGGTCACGTCCGCGGCCGGTATTAATCATCGAGATACCTTCACTGCCAAGCCCGTTTAACCTCGTCCTGCCTGTAAGCATATATGGGAATCCGAATTTGTCCTGATCGTTTGCATGATATTCGTTGTCATCTTCATCAATAAAGGGGATAAAGTATGGATCGGTCATCGGTTCATCCAGGCCGGGATCGTTCACCGAACTTTGCTGAAACACCATATTTGCCGGAAAGCTGCCTTCCGGTTCCTCCGGGCTCCAGTAATTAAATTCGTAATGATCCTGTGAAATATCGAAGGGAGCCGGGTTCATCTCATCCCCTTCGAATGGATCGTCTGTAGAGAAATTTGCTGTTATCTGTTTTGCTGTATCCAGGGTTACATAAACCGTATCCGATGAGGACGTGTGATCTCCGGTCCATCCGTCAAAACGGTAACCGGCCTCCGAAACAGCAATCAGCCGAACCGGATGATCTCTGTAATAGATCCCGCTCCACGGATAAACCGGATCTTCAACACCATCCAATGCACTGCTCAGTGTTATGCTATTCATTTTAACAGTGCCTTTATCTGTGTTATTTACAGAAAGTGTTATGGTTTCGGTTCCTCCGAGATCAAACCGGTCATTAATAATAGTTCGCATCGCATCTTCGCGCAGTTCAGCGAATTCCCTGATCACCGAAAGGTCATTTTCCCAGTGTGACTGGGTTGGCTCACGCCAGCGATGGATATGTTCATTAATCTCAGGTTCGTAAACTGTTTTAAGCGAATCAAATACAGCAACTGCTCTGTCCGCTTTAAAAGTGGTATTCAGATGATCAGCAAACCGGTTGATGAAGTTTTTCCTAAAACCATCATTCTCCATCAAATTTCTGAAAAGTGCCGTACTCCATGGGGGATTCGGCCAGTTAGGGCCGCTTGCTTCGAGAGCAAAATCAAGGGTGTTATGGAGTGCATCATTATCACCATAAGCTGATCCAAAGTTGTAAACGTAATCGAAGTCAAGCCCGAAACCGAAATCCAGATCAAACAGCATCCAGCGCCAGCGTCCGTCCTGTCCGTAAGGAAGTTCTTCGAGCGGATCACCATCAATGTAGCGCCAAAATCGCACATTATTACCGGGCCAGTCGGTATTGCGGATATAGATCTGAATGATGTTATAATCGATATAATTATCCATATCCATCCGGTTCGCCGCGTAATTGAAGTTGATCTGAACACCCATGTCCTGGTTCACCACAAAGTTGTAAAGGTTCAGGTAGTGATCCCTACCGTCGGGATTGCCACTGTCAAGTTCAGCGTTGTTTTGCAGGATGATTACGCGATCGTTATCCAGCCCGTAATGTTCCTGCAGGTAGCGGTGGTCAAACCGGTCACGGATGTTGTGCACGCCCCAGTACTCGCCGTTTATAAAGACAATTGCTGCACGGGTATGTTGCTTATCCAGCAAATTCATATTCTCAACAATCAAACTCTGCATATAAGCATCGCGGAATATGGATTCACTCCAGTCATTGCCCGAATTACGCAGCAAAAACCGTTT
>PXBB01000054.1 GCA_003565735.1 Bacteroidales bacterium | reverse complement strand
TTCGGGTGTGGCAAGTGAAGTATTAGAAGAAAAAAGAAAACTGACGAATCTGGAAGGCTCTATTTACAAGCATATATTAAGCCTATTGGATGATGCGCAACTGCGCCGGAAAATTCAGGATGTATTTCCACATCCTTCTATTAGGAGGCGTAACATGGGATACGTTGTTGATATTTTGGCATCTCAAAAGCCATTTCAGCCGTCTGGTGAAGAATTTAACCTGGCCAAGTTATTAACCGGCTCAGAAGGGACTCTGGCTTTTGCTACAGAAATCAAACTGAACCTTGTTGATATGCCGCCTCAGCACAAAGGATTGCTTTGTGCTCATTTTTCATCACTCAACGAAAGTTTAAAAGCAAACCTTCTGGCTTTAAAGCACGGTCCTGTGTCGATAGAACTTATTGACAAGGTTATTGTTGCGTGCACCAAAGAAAATATCGAGCAGCGCAAAAACCGCTTTTTTATTAAAGGAGAGCCCGAAGCGATATTGCTTATAGAATTTGCGGAGGCTTCATTAGAAAAAGTAAAAGAAAAAGCTTTTCTGCTAGTGGAAGCCTTAAAAGGAGAGGGGATGGGTTACCATTATCCTTTAGTTACAGGAGCTGATATAAATCGTGTGTGGGCATTGCGTAAAGCCGGCTTAGGATTGCTGTCAAATGTCAAGGGTGATGCCAAGCCGGTAGCTGTTATAGAAGATACAGCCGTTAGGGCTGAGGATTTGCCGGATTATATAGAAGACTTTCAGGCAATCCTCCAAAAATATAAACTCAGTTGTGTGTATTATGCACATGCTGCTACAGGCGAACTTCATCTACGTCCTGTTTTAAACCTCAAAACAGTTGAGGGGCAGGAATTGTTTAAAAAGGTATTATATGCAGTGGCTGCGTTGGTCAAAAAATATCGTGGAACCCTGAGTGGAGAGCATGGCGATGGGCGTCTGCGCAGTGAACTTATTCCTGAAATGTTTGGTGCAGATGTGTACGCTGTTTTTAAAGAGATTAAGCATGTTTGGGATCCGGAAATGATTTTCAACAGGCACAAAATTGTTGACAGCTTGCCTATGAACACCCATTTGAGATATCAGGCGGGGCGTACAGAACGGCATATTGATACGGTTCTGGACTTTGGTAAAGACGGAGGCATTTTAAGGGCAGCGGAGTTATGCAACGGCGCAGCTGATTGTCGCAAAACTATTGAGGCCGGAGGCCTTATGTGTCCCAGCTATATGGCAACGCTCAGAGAAACCGACAGCACGCGTGCCAGGGCTAACATTGTCAGAGAATTTTTAACCAACTCTACTCAAAAAAATCCTTTTGCTCACCCTGAGATTATGCAAGTCATGGACTTGTGCCTTTCTTGTAAAGCTTGCAAAAGTGAGTGCCCATCCAATGTGGATATTGCAAAAATTAAAACGGAATGCCTGCACCATTACTATACAACATACAGACGGCCCTGGCGCACTTATCTTATAGCTTATATAGCAACAGTTTATAAATGGACAGCCCGCATACCTTTTATGTTCAATTTCTTTGCTGCGAACAAAATAACTTCGGGTATTATTAAAAAAATGATGGGTTTTGCTTCTCAGCGTTCAATACCTAAGCTTTATAAATTTACGCTCAATAGATGGGCAAGAAAACATCTGCCAACTCTTAACACCAGTGCTTGGCAGACAAAGCGCGTTTTTATTTTTAATGATGAGTTTACCAATTATAATGATGTGCCGCTGGGTATAAAAACTATTAAGCTGCTAAGTGCTTTAGGTTATGAAGTGTGTTTGTTACCCTATGCCAATAGTGCACGCACCTTTCTTTCCAAAGGCTTCCTGAATGAAGCTAAGAAAATTATTAATGATAATATTATCAGAATTTTTGATGTCTTAGATGAAGATGCTGTTTTGATTGGCGTAGAACCTTCTGCTATTCTTGGATTTAGGGATGAATATCTGGATTTGGCTAAAACTGAAAACTATGAAAAGGCTCAAAAGCTTTCTTCTAAAGCCCTTATGCTCGATGAGTTTTTAGATCAGGAATATGAAAAGGGTCTATTAAACAGCGCTTGCTTTAAAACGGAACCCGGTAAGGTTTATTTACACGGGCACTGTCACCAGAAGGCATTGGCTTCAGTGGCACCTATTGCAAAAATATTCAGAAACATCTTAAACTATGAAGTGGTTGAAATAAAATCGTCGTGCTGTGGTATGGCCGGGAGCTTTGGTTATGAAAAGGAACATTATGAAGTGTCGGTAAAAGTCGCTGATTTGGTTTTAGTGCCTACACTCAAAAAAGCAGAAGAAAAGGCGCTTATTTGTGCACCGGGTATCAGTTGTCGTCAACAAATATTTGATACAACCGGACGAAAGGCATGGCATCCGGCAGAAATTTTATGCGATGCGTTAAACCCAAACTTCAGGAAGTGAAAAATTGAGATGTGCGATTGCTGTTTTTGGTATAAGGGCAGGCAAAAAAAAACGGCCTCAGGTAAGTGAAGCCGTTTTTTTAATTTTTGTCTGTATTGATTTGCTACGGACAAAGATTAAAAATCTACATCCCAATCAAATTTACTTTAAGTGTTTTAAGTTTAGAGCATATAGGATAACAAATAATGCTGTAATAATAAGACTGAACACAGTAAAGCCAACAATTAACATAATGACTTGTGCGGCTACATAAAGGAAAAAACCGACTTTTTTCAATTGCCACATCAGTATTGCACCAAAGAGTGAACCTGCTGACAAAATTACGGAAATAGCCATCAATAACATACTTGAACCACCTAATTCGGGTGTTATAGGTAAAGTTTCAAGCATGCCTTGTATAGCACCGAAAGCCACTAAAGCCAGCAGACTAAATAGCAAGCCTAAACCACTACCAATAAAGGTTAAAATACATAAAACAGCCAAAAAGGTAGGTCGTTTTCTTACTTCCTCTTTGACTTCTTCTTTTAATTGTTCCGTTACAGGGGTATTGTTTTCTTCCATGATAAAAAAAATTAGTTAGTAATTAGTTAGTAATTAGTTTTTGTTTCTGAAGCAAAACTAAGAAAAAAAATATGTATATGCTATCCTGCATTATTCACAAAAGTAAACAAAAAATGTGTATAAATTTGATTATCAAGCCTAAACTGATCAAACCATCGAAAATATTTTTTTTTGTTTACTTTTTCGAGTGCTTTTACTTTAGGCC
>PXBB01000032.1 GCA_003565735.1 Bacteroidales bacterium | reverse complement strand
CGAAAAGCAGAAAAAGGCACAGGCTTTATATATTGATTTCTTGGGAACACGAACTATTGACGATGCAATACTGAATATTACAAGGGCTGTTTATAATAAATATGGCAAGGCAAACGGGGGTATCTCTGCAAAAATTGTAAAATTAATCAGTGCAGTAGGGTTGGAGTTAAGTTTTGATGCAAATACCGGAATTCCGTCAATCAGTTTTGGTATAAGGAGAACAAACGATATGCCTGAAAAATCACTGGAAGCACTTGGCGATTTCCTTCAAACCAGAAAGACAGTTGTACTTGTTGCACTTGATGAGTTTCAACAAATCAAGCATTATCCGCAACAAAACGGTGAGGCTGTTTTCAGGGCATGGATGCAGCAATTTCCTGCAATAAGGTTTATTTTCAGCGGAAGCCACAAAAAAATGATGCAATTGATGTTTGCCGAAAAATCACGCCCGTTTTACCAAAGTGCTCAACTAATGCAATTAGAGACAATTCAATTAAAACACTATAAACAGTTTATAAAACATCACTTTGCGTCACATAACAAAAGCATTAGCACAGATGCTATTCAGGAGATATACTGTTGGAGCCGAAGTCAGACTTACTGCATACAACTTGTTTGCAACAGGTTGTTTGGCTTATATGATAATGTTGAGACGGGCCATTTGCAACAGGTTTTTGAAGATATACTAAAGGAAGACAGTGCGGTTTTTTCAAACTATACCAATCTGCTTACACATACGCAATGGCATGTGTTACTTGCAATAGCAAAAGAAGAACCACTGCAGTCACCAACGGCAAACGATTTTATTAAAAAATATAATTTAGGGCCCCCAAGTACCATAAGCACGGCTTTAAATAAGCTGTTAGAATCGGAAATTGTAGTTAAGGATGATGACAAATACCTGGTACATGAGGTATTGCTTGCCCGCTGGTTACAATCATTATGAACATATAACAAATGAAGAAAATCCAATTATTAAAAATCCAATTTCCCGAAATAAACCTCAAGACCCGTGATGCCCATAAACTTAGAGGTTACTTCGGGCAGATGTTCAAAGAGCATTCCGCCTTGTTACACAATCACTATGCTAGCGGGGAGTTGAGGTATCGTTACCCTTTGGTGCAGTACAAAGTGTTAGGGGGCGTTCCCACTTTGGTAGCTTTGGAAGAGGCTACCGAACTTCTTACAGACTTGTTTCTAAAAATTAAAACATTAGAAATAGGAGGGAGACGGTTTGATGTACATCATAAAAGTATGAAAAGTGAGCAAATGCAAATAGGGTATAGTGCTGAACTGTACCGGTATAGGTTTAGCACTTTGTGGATGGCGCTTAATCAGGATAACTATAAAAAATATCTTCAAAGCGATGCAGAAAGCAAGCCGAAAATGTTAAATAAAATCATCATTGGCAATGTTTTATCATTTTTCAAGGGTGTTAAATGGCATCTTGATGAAGCATCACGACTGCACGCTAAAGTTGATATATTTGAAAAAAACACTCAATTTAAGGAGCGTGAGATGGTAGCTTTTGAAGGTAGTTTTTACATCAATGCCTGTTTGCCCGATGGCATAGGTTTAGGTAAAGCCGTTTCGAGAGGTTTTGGAACCATAGAAAAAATTTAAATATGCAGCTTTTCATCAATACTTACGGTGCTTATGTGCATGTCAAAGACCAGATGTTCGAAATAAAGATTCCGCAACGTCAAGAGCCGGGGAATTTTGTCAAACATCATTTTGCTGCGCAAAAGGTAACACATATCCTTATGAATAAGGGGGCGGCTTTAAGTACCGATGCTATTATACTGGCCTTAACTTACAATGTGGATATTGTTTTCTTTGATGGTTATGGTAAGCCTATGGGACGTGTGTGGCATAGCAAGCTTGGCAGTACCACACGTATCCGCAAAGCACAATTAGAGGCTAGCTTAAATAAAACAGGTGTTGACACTATAAAAGAATGGGTGTCAGAGAAAATTGAAAATCAGCTTCATTTTGTCAAAGATTTAAAAAGGCACAGATCGGGGATGTCTGATTTTTTAGATAATAAGGCAGAAAGGCTTGAAGAGTTGTTGCTTTCATTACACAATTTGAAGGCGGATCGTGTTGCCGAAATAGCCGATACTATAAGAGGTATTGAAGGAACGGCAGGGCGTATGTATATTGAGACCCTAAGTCGTGTGTTGCCACAGGAGTATAAATTTAGCGGCCGCAGCAGCCGACCGGCCAAAGATGCTTTCAATGCTTTCCTTAACTATGCTTACGGAATCTTGTATGCCAAAATTGAAAAGGCGCTTATCGTTGCTGGGATCGACCCTTACCTTGGATTTTTGCATCGCGACGATTATAATCAGCTGAGCATGGTGTATGATTTTATTGAACCTTTCAGAATTTATGCAGACACAGTTGTATTTAGGCTGTTTTCAGCTAAAAAAGTCAACAAAAGCCATACCGACGAACTCGCTAATGGCAAAACATTAAACAAGGACGGCAAAGAGCTTTTGGTACATGCCTTTAACAGCTTTATGGATAATGATAGTATAAAATATGCAGGAAGAAATCAAACAAGGAACAACGTCATACAACTAAGGGCGCACAATTTTGCTAATAAGCTCATAAAACTTATTTATGGAGATGAAACAGAGAATATTTTAACGCAAATAAAAACAAAAGAATTATGATCGTTTGGGTTATTTACGACATTAAAGAGAACAAAGTTCGCAACCGTATTGCTAAAGCATGCAAGAAGGCTGGGCTTTACAGGGTCCAGTTGTCGGTTTTTCTTGGTACGCTTAACAACAATGAAAAAGACACATTAGAGGTAGAATTTAGCGATTTGCTCGATGAGGAAACCGACTCCGTGTATATATTCCCCATGTCTAAAGATGAGTTGCGACAAACGGTATTGTTGGGGCAGGCTTTCGATAAAAAATTGGTAACTGATGAAGTTAAGGCATTATTTTTATAAAAATGTTAAGTATAACACCTTCACATATTATTGAGCATTTGTATTGTCCGCGTTACACCTTTTTTCAGTATGTTCTATGTGTGCCACAATTTGAGGAGAAATTTTATAAAGTAAGCAAGGGTCGGCATATACACGACAGTAAACTGGAGCAAAACAAAGCCTATTTACGAAAGCGCATAGGTGTTACAGACAAACGCCTCAATCAGTATCTTACCAATGATT
>PXBB01000019.1 GCA_003565735.1 Bacteroidales bacterium | reverse complement strand
TTTTTTTTTTTTTTTTTCTTGATCTTCAAAATTCCCTTCAAAAATGACTTGAGCAAAATTGTTGTGAAACACAGCAACAAACTCAAAAAAAATAATATTGTAAGCAGCACATTGGGAGACATTGCGCGTGAATCTTATTATAAAAGGAGAAACCTTTTTTTTTCGTTCTCTTTCCTTGAGTATGGTGTGTGAAAATGCCATGATTGTCAGTTGCTTGCTTCAAAGATAATGATTTTTTGGGGAATAGGGGGTAAGTTTTTGGGGAGCACGAAGTTGCGCAAAGGGGGGCACGGAGTTGCGCGAAGTTTTTTTTTGGAGCACGAAGTTTCACAAAGGGAAGCACAGAGTTGCACGAAGGTATCCGCCCCACTAATCCCATCTTCCACCGGTAGTTTAGCAAATCTATCTTTGCAGTAAAAAAGATATGTCAAGAGAAGAAGAAATGTCTGTACATGTTAGTAGGTGGAAGGAAAGTGGATTAAGTATAGGTGGCTACTGCCTTAAAGAAGGACTTACCTACAATAGTTTACGCTATTGGATTAAAAAGATTAACGCAAAAGCCGGTTCCGACCCAGTTATTGCTAAGAAGGATATGTTTATAGAGTTGGGAAGCTCTTCAAAAGAAGACTTTAAGGGTAACGCTTCCACGTTTTATAATCAAAGTGTTTCTCAACCCCAGGTTGAACTCACCTTTCCCAGTGGTTTATGTTTAAAAATCTACGGATAGATGCTTGGCTTTAGCAATAATCTCCGATATTTCTTGTGTTGCCATAGTGTAGATATGCGTAATGGCTTTGATGGTCTGGCCGGAATTGTAAGAAACCACCTAAATGGTGATCCGCTATCAGGAGATGTCTATGTATTTATTAACAATCGCCGCACTCACATCAAACTACTGTATTGGGATGGCGACGGATTTGCCCTTTTTTACAAGAGATTAGAACAGGGAAGATACGCTCGTACTGCAGGTAGAGACCCCTCGCGTCAGATTAAAAAAGAAGAGCTTATGATGCTTCTTGAGGGTCTTTCTTTTAAGGGTATAAGAAGACAGAAGCGCTACTCTTTAGGGTGAATTTTGTTGATAACTTAGACGCTAAAACTTAATAAAATCAAGGGTTTTGTCTTATATTTATGTATGACAAACAAGCCCGATAACCATATAGAACTTCTTGCTTCCTTGATGGAAAAAAATGCCATTTTGGAAAAAGAACTCGCTCTTAAAGACTCGGTCTTGTTGCAGAAAGAATCTTCAATACAAACCCTTACGGGTAAGCTTAATGAAGCCAACTTTCAGTTAGAGCAGATGCGCAGGTTGGTTTTTGGAAGCAAAAGAGAACGCTTTATACCTGCTGTAGATGTCAATCAAATGAAGCTTGACTTCGAGCCCCAAACAATAGAGATAGAGCAGACTGTAAAACAAGAACTAGAAAAAATTAAAGTCAGCTATCAGAGATCCAAGCCCAAGAAGAAACACCAAGGTCGTTTACAGCTTCCCGACCATCTTCCCGTAGTAGAAACCATAGTTGAGCCACAAGAGGACACCTCCGATATGAAATGTATAGGGAAAGATATAACAGAGGAGCTGGATTACACTCCTGCTAAACTTCACATCCATCGCATTATTCGCCCTAAATACATTACCAAAGAAGACGAAACTGCTAGCCAAAAGCAAGTCATAGCAGAGCTCAATAGACCTATACCCAAGTGTATTGCAAGCCCATCTTTATTGTCTATGATTTTTGTAAATAAATTCGTTTTTCACCTTCCGCTTTACCGGACTATCCAGATGATAAAGCAAATGGGCGTTTCTTTGCCTTCATCTACCTTAGATTCATGGGTAAAACTAGGGTCGGAGTTGATTCAACCTCTTTACGCTGTTCATCGCTTGCATGTTTTTCGGGAATCTTATCAAATGATAGACGAATCACCCATTAAAGTACAGGATAAAGACGTAAAAGGCGCATGCCATCAGGGTTATATGTGGGTAAGGTATGCACCTTTATCAAAATCGGCACTTTTTGAGTACTACCCCAGTCGCAGTAACAAAGCTCCCTTGCTTGATTTAAACACCTTTACCGGCTTCGTTCAAACCGATGGCTATTCTGGCTATACTTATCTGGCGTACAAAGAAGGAATCATTCATCTTTCATGCTGGACGCATGCCCGTAGGTATTTCGATAAAGCATTGGGTAACGACTACAAGAGAGCATCTCATGTAATGCAGCTCATTCAAATGCTTTATTCTATAGAGGATTTAGCCAGACAAAAGGGGTTGACTCCAGAGCAACGCTTTGAATTAAGGTTAGAGAATTCTCTGCCAACCATTAATGCTATAGGGAAGTACATACATGAAGAAAAATCCAAAGTAACCCCTCAAAGTCCTATAGGAAGAGCCTTTGCGTATTGCTCTAATCGTTGGAATAGTTTACAAAACTACCTTAAAAGTGGAGTTTTGGAAATAGATTCTAATCTAGTTGAGAACTCTATCCGACCTCTGGCTCTGGGACGCAAAAACTATCTGTTTGCCGGATCTCATGAGGGTGCTCGCAGGATTGCAATGTTCTATAGTTTCTTTTTCACATGCAAGCAACATGCTATAGACCCACAAGCCTGGTTAACTTATGTCATGAATAATATCAATGACACAAAATCTTCTCAACTAAAACACCTACTGCCCCAGTATATAGACAAAACGCTGCTTGCCTAATACGCTTAAAGGGAATCCTCCAAAAACATACCCTTACAAAAAACCTCTAAAAACAAGTTTTTGGCAACAAAATTACTTTAATGCAAACTATTGGAGTAGATGGTGTTAGTGGGGTGGATACGCCTGTTGATACTGCGTTTGTTGCCATGCTGTAGTTGCTGTTTGGTTCTATTGTTAGTGTGTTTATCCAGTTGTTTTCTTGTGCGGCTAACAGGACGGGGTCGTCCGGTGAATCTACGAAGTAAATCTCGCTCCAGTCGAATGTTTTTTGTCCGTCGTTTCTTGTGGATGCGTTCATTACTTGGTTTATCGCGTTTGTCCAGTTGTCTATGAATGTTTGTGATACGGTGTTTTCCGGTACGGCCTCGTCATACGTTTTGAATAGTATTTGCCAGCCGGCTCCTTCAGCGGTTGGTGCGTGGCTCCAGATGTGATATCCTGCTCTTCCTGTTATGAATTTTATTCCTCTTATTTTGTTTGTGTAGAGTGTTCCTACGGCCGGGTCGGGGTGGTCGAAGGAGTTGTACATCTTT
>PXBB01000076.1 GCA_003565735.1 Bacteroidales bacterium | reverse complement strand
GAAAGGGAGATGCTTGCTGCCGCCGGTTTCAGCGACTGGAACCCTTCTCATTTTCTGGATGTGGGTGAAATGACCATGGCGCTTGCCATTGGTTATGACTGGCTGTTTGATCAATTATCGCCAGAATCCAGGGAGATTATCCGTGAAGCTATTCTGACAAAGGGATTGGAGCCTTCGTTTGATTCGGATTACAACTGGTTTTTAAGGTCAACCACTAACTGGAACCAGGTTTGCAATGCAGGTATGACATATGGTGCACTGGCGATTTATGAAGATCATCCTGATATTTCAAAAGAGGTGATCGACAGGGCCTATAACACAATAACCCTGGCCATGGAAGATTACAAGCCTGACGGAGCCTATCCCGAAGGTTATGGTTACTGGGGATATGGAACCTCATTTAATATACTGTTCCTTAGTGCAGTTGATAAGATATGGCCTGACCGGTTTGATTATAATGAATATTCAGCGTTTCTGGAAACAGGAAGTTTTCCTAAAAATTTGATAGGCCCCACCTTTGAAAACTTTAACTGGGGTGATAACAGACCTTCTGCCAGACTTAGCCTTAGCCCGCCAATGTTCTGGTTTGCCGACAAAAAAGATCAGCCTTCACTGCTCTTCTGGAAGGAGCGAATTTTTCTTGATACTGATGATTATTCCGTTTTTACAGGAAACAGAAATTTGCCTGCTATCATGATATGGGGAAAAGATATCAATTTTAATGATATAACTGAACCTGAGTATAATTTTTATGTTGGTCAAGGCTCTATGCCTCTCATTTCAACGCGAACATCGTGGACCGACAGCAATGCTGTTTTCCTGGGGTTCAAGGGAGGAACGCCCTCAGTAAGCCACGCGCATATGGACGTTGGATCATTTGTTGTTGAGGCTGATGGTGTAAGGTGGGCCAGCGACCTTGGACCGCAAAGTTATCATTTACTGGAATCACTGGGTATGAATATCTGGAATATGTCCCAGGATTCTGACCGGTGGAAAGTATTTAGACTGAATAATTATTCTCATAGTACGCTGACCGTAAACGGAAAGCTTCAGCGTGTTGATGGTTATGCAAAAATCGACAGGTATTCAGATGATCCCGGCTTTTTTTACGGCATTTCCGATATATCATCACTTTATGAAACTGAACTGTCTTCTGTAACTCGTGGTGCCGGTATTGTGAACCAGGAATATGTTGTGATAAGGGATGAGTTGGAAACCAATTCTGAGCAGGCTAATGTTCGCTGGCAGATGCTGACCGAAGCCGATGTGATCATTACCGGGAGTAATACGGCTACATTGACCAAAGACGGGAAGCAACTGTTTTTACGTGTTGATGAGCCTGCCAATATTCAGGTTACCACCTGGAGCACTGATCCCGGTACAGAATGGGATGTTGCCAATCCGGGTACTATCCTGGTAGGCTTTGAAGTGGTTGTGCCAGGTAATGAGATCAGTACGCTTGACGTTAAGCTGATACCTGCTTCTGCCGATACTGATGCGGTGTTTGACAAGAGCCTGGTTGAATGGTAATTAATTTAAATATAGTTATTTAAGCTAAGACATGCAATATTTTCAAATTATATATACATCTTATAATCAACAATTTATCAGCAGAAAAACTTTTGTTAAATTATTTGGTTCATAATAATAATCCCGCAAGTATTTTTTTAAAATGATGCATTGACACAAATTTTATAGTAAACTCGACTATAAATATTTTTTAAGACTTATACGTAAACCATCCAACGCCCTTGATATCTGCGTTTTAACCGTATTAACCGATATATTGAGCCTTTCAGAAATCTCAGTATAGGAAAGCATCTCATACCGGCTTAAAATAAAAATTTCCCTGCACCTGGCAGGAAGCTGATCAATGCTCATTGTCACATCCTCTTCAAGTTTTTTGATGGATATCTGCTGAAATATATATTCTTCATCAGTATCTGCCAAATCCCTTATTTTGTCGGAAATATCAGTTGATTGATATTGTCTGAGACTTTTCTTTAATCTCATGTGGTCCAGGCATGCATTATGTACGCATCTGAACAGATACGGCTTAATTCCGTATCGAATATCAATATCCCTGCGCTTATCCCAAATCTTTAAAAAAACATCATTGACTATTTCCTTAACAAGTTCCTCATCCGGAATCAACCCATAGGAATACAGGCAAAGGGAAGTAAAGTAACTTTTATAAAGAGTTTCAAAAGCCTTTATATTTCCCTTTTTGACCTTTTGCCATAGGTTTGGGCCTGACATTTCCAATTATATTATATCTCAATAAAGTTAATACCAGAAAATCAAACGAAATAAGTGGTTTATCGCAAATATTCGAAATAAAAATACAATAAATTGCATATAAACAGCCGAATTTGATGCAATTCAGATGAAAATTAAAATCCCTTTTACTGCATAAGATTTAGTTAGGATCGTTATATGGTATGAATTTTATTAATCAATATTATTTTTCGGATATTATTCAAATTATATCCGTGTGAATGCAAAATATTTACCCGGTCGTATCGCCTGGTATTCCTTTGGCCTAAAAGCCCGTACTATTCCGGATCAAACAGTCCGGTATTCCCCTTTTCCCATAAAGGTAAAAGCGACCGCACCACTTCGCTGTTTTCATCAGCAACATTTTTAATCTCATCAGGATCTGTATAATGGTCATATAATTCAATGACCGGCTCATCTTCCCTGAAATACCTGTTCAGCCGGTATCTTCCGGTACGTAATGAAATACCGTTATCCCAGTAACCAAATGCAGCATCTTCCCATTCATGCAGGTTATCATTCATCAGGGGCAATAGGCTTTTCCCGTCTGTTTCATGAGGCATACCTGTCCCCGACAACTCAACAATTGTCGGATAAATATCTGTAGTACTTACTATCCTGGTTACTTCATTAACCGCTGAATGACCGGGGATATTTATGATAAGGGGGCTTTTGAGTGATTTTTCAAAGACTGTATGCTTTCCCCAGACAAGGTGGTCGCCCAGATGCCATCCGTGGTCACTCCAGACAACAATTACTGTATTCTTCGCCAGATCCAGACTTTCAAGCTGTTCAACCAGTTTGCCGACCTGCGCATCAATATAGCTTATGCAGGCAAGGTATGCATGCCTTAATTTCCGGGCATACTCGTCGGAAACCGGTCCCTTAAGGGATGCCCTTTCATCCCCTAGCTGGTAACTGTTAAATTCACCGCTACCATGAAGACTTGCAGGATTGACGTTTTCCGGTATATAAGG
>PXBB01000135.1 GCA_003565735.1 Bacteroidales bacterium | reverse complement strand
CATCTAGAAGTTAACCCAACTTATGAAATTGTACACCATGCCTCAATTTGTGATGGTGATATTTACACATGGGAAGGTAATGACTACACTACTGCCGGTACTTACTTTAACAACTTAACCAGTGTTAATAACTGCGATAGTATTATAGTACTACATCTAGAAGTTAATCCGACATTCGAAGATGTACATTACGCAGCCATTTGTGATGGTGATATTTACACATGGCGTGGCAATGACTATACAGATGCAGGTACATATTATGATACCTTACCAACAGTACATGGCTGCGACAGTATCTTCGTTCTAAACTTAGAAATTAAACCAACCTATGAGTTTATTGAAGATATCACAATATGCCATAAGGATACCCTACACTGGAGAGGTCAGGAATATACAGTAGCCGGAACCTATTATGACAGTCTTACAACTGCAGCAAATTGCGACAGCGTTTATGTCCTTAATTTAACTGTTCTCAATTACACGTTTGTTACAAATGCTGAAATTTGTCAAGGCGAATCATATTTGTGGAGAGGCAATTATTATACTGTTCCCGGAAAACATGATTATATTTTCCAATCTGTTGAAGGATGTGACAGTACTTACATTCTTAATCTTAAGATTAATCCTGTTTATGAGTTTGTAGAAACTCATGAAATGTGCCAGGGAGAGATATATACATGGAGAGGTCAGGACTATACTATAACAGGTACCTATTATGACAGCCTTACAACAGCTGCATTCTGCGATAGTGTTTATGTGCTTGAACTCCTAGTCAACCCTGTATATGAGTTTATTGAAACACATGTAATGTGCGATGGTGAAGTATATACATGGAGGGGTCAGGATTATACTGCAACGGGTACATATTATGACAATCTTACAACAGCAGCTGGCTGCGATAGTATTTATGTGCTTGAACTACTCGTTAACCCTGTATATGAATTTACCGAAACGCATGTCATGTGCGATGGTGAAGTATATACATGGAGAGGTCAGGATTATACTGTTGCAGGTACGTACTATGACAGTCTTACAACTGCAGCAGGTTGCGACAGCGTTTATGTACTTAACCTACAAGTCAATCCTGTATATGAATTCATTGAAACGCATGTCATGTGTGATGGTGAAGTATATACATGGAGAGGCCAGGATTATACTGTAACAGGTACTTACTTCGATAACTTTACAACAGCAGCAGGCTGTGATAGTATTTTTGTACTTGAACTACTGGTTAACCCTGTGTATGAATTTGTTGAAAATCATGTGATGTGCCAAGGCGATGTATATACTTGGAGAGGTAATGACTATACCGTAACAGGCACGTATTATGACAATCTTACAACTGCAGCAGGTTGCGACAGCGTTTATGTACTTAACCTACAAGTCAACCCTGTATATGAGTTTACTGAAACGCATGTCATGTGTGATGGTGAAGTACATACATGGAGAGGTAATGACTATACCGTAACAGGTACATACTACGACAGCTTTACAACAACAGCAGGCTGCGATAGTGTTTATGTACTTGAACTAACAGTTAACCCTGTGTATGAATTCGTTATTGACTATGAAATTTGTGATGGCGATGTATATACATGGAGAGGTTATGATTATACAGTAGCCGGTACATACTACGACAGTCTTATTACATCAGCAGGTTGCGATAGCGTTTATGTACTTAACCTACAAGTCAACCCTGTGTACGAATTTGTTGAAAGCCATGTGATGTGCCAAGGCGAAGTATATACTTGGAGAGGTAATGATTATACTGCAACTGGTACGTACCACGACAGCTATACAACAGCAGCAGGCTGCGATAGCGTTTATGTACTTGAACTACTGGTTAACCCTGTGTACGAATTTATAAACACACAACATATTTGTCAAGGCGAAGTATATAATTGGAGAGGACTGGATTATTCTGCAACAGGAACATATTATGACAGTCTTACAACTGCAGCAGGTTGCGACAGTGTTTATGTACTTAACTTACAAGTCAACCCTGTGTATGAATTTGTAGAGACAGCAACTATTTGCGACCTGGATGTTTATACCTGGAGAGGTGTTGATTATACAGTAGCTGGTACATACTACGACAGTCTTCTAACTGCTAATGGATGTGACAGCGTATTTGTACTTAACTTGAATGTTGATCCATGCTGGACAGGTAACCCAACTGTTCTCTCATTAGTACCAGGTTCAGTAACAGATATTTCAGCACAAGTTGAATGGGATCTGCTTCCAGGTACATCTGAATACCAAGTATGGATATACGGTCATAGCTTGACAAATGTTGACGCTTCTACATTAAGCTTGCCATATACATTGACAGGCTTAACAAAAGGAGTAAGCTATGAAGTCCGTGTAAGGGCTATCGGTCCTGGAAATGTTCTTTCTCCATGGTCGAATGCCGTTAACTTTACAACAGTAGGATGGACTGGTGCTGCACCAGTAGCTAATCTAGTTTCTGTTGGTGACAATGATGCCACAATAGAATGGACACTAATGCCTGAAACTTCTGATTACGAGGTATGGGTATTTGGTCATAGCTTTGAAACTGTTGATGCTTCTACTTATACCAATCCTTATGAGATTACAGGCTTAAATTCTAACACATCTTATGACGTTAGAGTTAGAGCCATTGGTCCTGGCGGTGTAACATCACCATGGTCTAATCTTATTAACTTTACCACAACAGGATGGACTGGTGCTGCTCCTGTAGCCACTTTAGTTTCTGTTAATGATAACGATGCTACTATTGAGTGGACACTATTGCCTGGTGTTGAAGATTATATTGTATGGGTATTTGGTCATAGCTTTGAAACAGTGGATGCTTCTACTTATGCCAATCCTTATGAGATTACAGGCTTGAATTCTAACACATCTTATGATGTTAGAGTTAGAGCTGTTGGTCCTGGCGGAGTAACTTCACCATGGTCTAATCTTATTAACTTTACCACAACAGGATGGACTGGTGCTGCTCCTGTAGCAAACCTAATATCAGTTAATGATTATGGTGCAACCATTGAGTGGACACTATTGCCTGGTGTTGTAGATTATACAGTATGGGTATTTGGTCATAGTTTTGAAAATGTTGATGCTTCTACTTATGCCAATCCTTATGAGATTACAGGCCTGAATCCTAACACATCTTATGATGTTAGAGTCAGAGCTGTTGGTCCTGGCGGAGTAACATCACCATGGTCAAATCTTATTAGCTTTACTACAACAGGATGGACAGGTGCAACACCGGTTATAAGCCTTGTTCCTGGCTCTGAAACCGATCTTACAGCACAAATCGAATGGTCGTTGCTCTCAGGTGTTGATAACTACCAAGTTTGGGTGTTTGGACATAGCTTAATATCTGTAGATGCAGCTACATTCACGCCACCTCATACAATTACCGGTCTGAATCCCGGCACAAGCTATGACGTGCGTGTAAGAGCTGTAGGTGCAGCAGGTGAACTTTCAGCATGGTCTAATATTGTTAACTTTACTACTACTACTGGCGGTAGTAAAGGCACTGATGCACTAACAGGTATTAGCAGTCACAGCAGCATAGACAAACCATTTGTTTATCCGAATCCAAGTGCAGGTAACTTCGTATTAAAGCTTTATGAAGAAACTGACATTACTGTATTTGATGCCTCCGGACGTATAGTTTACAGTGAAAAACTTTCAGAAGGTACACATCAAATGCACTTCGACCACTTAGCAACAGGTGTTTATAACATCAGAGCTATGGGCCAAAATCATTTTGAAAACATTAAAGTGATAATACAGAAGTAAACTTCCATTTATTAGTTATTGCTAATAACTAACTTCAAAAAAAGGCAGCATATTTAAATATGCTGCCTTTTTATTTTTACTTTAAACAATAGTTATTTTAAAAATCAGTTATTGAAGTCCGATTTATTCAACTCCGAAAAAGTTTTCTTTTTATTAATATAATATTGAAAAACAATAGATTTGTTGTACATGCTTGTTGGATAGGGATTATTTTTTTTTGTTTTCCATGAGTTAGCATTTTTTCGCATCTTAAAATAAAACGCTTTATAAGCTTTGAAAACGGCAGTAAAATGATGAAACCCATTACTAAAAATAAAAGAAAAAGCCGCCAATAAATCCAAAAAAGCCCTTTTTAAAAGCATTTTTACCAACACCCTACCGGTAGTATTTTTATAAATCAAACATAAATTATTTCTAAAATTCAGAAATGTTTTTTGGGGCGACATTTTATTAAGTGTTGCACCTCCTACATGATACACAACAGATTCGGGATAACAGTATATCTTATAGCCCATATTCTTTAAGCGCCAACACAAATCAATTTCTTCCATATGGGCAAAAAAATCCTCATCAAACATGCCTGCTTCTTTGAATAAGGAAGCTCTTACGAAGAGGCAAGCTCCGGTAGCCCAGAAAACTTCGACAGCCTCATTGTACTGCTTTTGATCTTTTTCTATGGTATTAAAAATGCGGCCCCTGCAAAAAGGAAAACCCAGTTTATCAATAAAGCCACCGGCAGCACCGGCATATTCAAACAACAACTTGTTTTTTTGATCCAAAATTTTGGGCTGACAGGCTGCAATATTTTTATGTGCATCCATAAAGTCAATCATATGCTCTGTCCAACCCGGCGTCACTTCAATATCGGAGTTTAGCAGCACATAATATTCAGCTTCAATTTTAACCAGTGCTTCATTATATCCCTTTGCAAACCCATAGTTTTTTTTATTGATAATTAATTTTACTTGCGGGAAGTTTTTTTTAATAATATCAACAGAATTATCTGTAGATGCATTATCAACAACATAAATTTCTGTTTGGGTGCACGCATATTCCACAACAAAAGGCAAAAACTGTTCTAACAGCGCTTTGCCATTCCAGTTTAAAATAACTACAGCTAGTTTCATCAAAAATATTTAAAGTTTTCACAAAAATAACGCTTTAATCCGAAATAAAAACGCGCCAAAAAATCGTAATGACTTTTAGTTTTTTTTTACAACGCAAAAATAATGAATCAATTTATCTGGGATTTCTGTAAAAGTCATCAACCCTTCCACCCCAGTGTCTGCGAGCGTCTTCTGGGTCTAGTGAATGTGTTGGTGTATCACGTTGATGAACTCTTATTTGCCACCTAGGATCATATATTTCACCAATGGCGTCTGAATGAATAAGTTCATAATTGTTAGTGGCAAACTCTCTCATCAAAAAGACAAAACGCCTGTTAGTCTGATTTCCCAAATTGTAGTAATGCCAAATTTCGTAGGGATAAGCACTGGGTTCAAAATCGCTCTTGGCTATGGTGTTTGGAGGCCCATACTGCAAATACACACGTCCCCGATCTGTTTCATAGCCTTTACGTATCCGCGTACTAAACACCTTATTAACCTCGTCCAACTTTTCTTTATAACCCTCCCAGGCAGCGCGTGGGTTTGTCATATCACGTGTGTACCAAAAGTTATAAAAATACTTCTGCATTTGATTTATTTCGTTCTTTCTAACCGTATTTTGTGCTAATGCCCGCTCCATTTCAGTTGATATTGGATAGAGTGCGTTTATGTATTCTGACAGCACTTCATTGTCGGTCATATCAGCAACAAAGGACTGGCTGACTTCATCAGCTGTGACATCATCAATTTTTAACTCAGCACCGGGATTACTTCTGTAGAAAAAAGCCTTTCTTTGACTTAACACCTGATTTAAGCTGTCGCGTACTTCAATAACAATATTGTAATTGCCTGATGGCAGATCTGCTATAGAAAAACCGGCAAACAACACATTAACATCTTTGGAAGCCTCACGCCTGATACGACTATAACGGTTTAATTGTTGCTGTGTTTCCCAAGGTTCTATATAGTAAAAAAGAGCAAAATGCGATTCATTGCCCAGCACGGCTTTGGTATCGTATATTTCTGCATAAAAAGATAAACGATCCGTTTCTCCGGGGTAATAGTTTATAATATTGGGCACTAAATCGTATCCGGCCTTGGATAATACGTTGAAGTCTTCTGTTTCTTTGAATGAATCAATAAGTTGAATATCGGAAATATTTATAGAATCTCTTGGATAGTAAACTTCAATGATATCACCGGCCAAAAAGGGTTGGCCTTCCGTATTAACATCTTTTATATGAAGTTCGAAATCGTATGTACCGTCTGGCAGCAAAAATCTTTGTTGGTCGAGAAAATTAAAATTTGTTGCCTTTTGATCCGATACTTCTGGACTCAAAATTTCATATTTAGAAAAAGAATGTATAGAATCATTTTTTTTAAAAACCATTGTAATTTCAATTTTTGCCTGATATAAGCCATTATCATTTTCTACAAAATGTACAGTATTGCCATTTACCAAAAGATAAGTTTCTAAATAGGGCCCTTGTTTAACATCTTTAAAGGTCGCATACGAAAAAACAGCATTCAGGCTTCTTGAGGTTAAGTTTTTAAAAGAAAATACTGAAATCAACAAGAATGTTACAAATATGTATTTCATTTTTTCTGTTTTAGTGTTTGTAGTTTTATCCGTTTCTGCTATTGCTGGGGTTTGGTCGCCAACTTGGCAATAACACTTTCACATGTTTAGAGTGTATATATTACGCAAACCCGAACAGTAAGAACAGATTTGTAAATTTACAAAAAATAATTGAATAAAAAAAATAAATCCATGCTTCCCTTAAGCAGGCGGTAAACCAAACTCTTCTTTCATTTCAACACCCATGTCAGACAAACGTTCTAATACAGGTTCATATAATTCAGCATTAACAGGTATTTGCACACCTTTCAGGTGAATTTTTTTATGGAGAATCATTTCAGCAGCAATAGCAGCGGGCCAGGCTACAGTTTTTGCTACAGCTGTATCTTTTGAAGGAGTTCCTTTTAATTTTAAATGTGATTTTATGACTTCTTTTTTTTGATTAGGGTATGAGGCCTGAACAATATGAAGCATCGCAACGAGGTCTTTCTCGTTGGGACCAAGCATCATCTTATCAATCATCAAATCCGACACTATCTCAAAAGGCGATTCAATACCCCTGTGCATAGGTTTATCCTCAAATAAACCAAGCCACTCCAGCGCTTTAAGGCTATGCACATCATGACATACCTTTAAGTATGCAGCCACTTTTTCCTTTAAGTCTTTTTTGTCTGTGGCGCCAATAAGTCTGGTCAGCATATCAGCATAAGAATAATCTTCAAAATTATGTTTTGTAAAGCTAAGCAAACCTAAAGCTTTTAAAGCGTCTATACTTTCGCACCATCCCTCATAACGGAAAGTACCCCTATAAAGAGTTTTCGCATTAGTAATACCATAAGTATCCATATATGGCAATGAATTTCTGTTTGGGTAAACTTCCAGTTGTCCAACTTCAGGGAAGTCAATACGTAAGGTGTCTTTAAACAAGTTTTCTGTAAACACATGATGTGTTTTACCATCCTTTAAATATGTTGCATCATTATTGCTTGCTTTCACAACACCTTTAGGACTCCAAGAAAACTTATAATTGAAAGGGTTGGAAACAGCAGAATCTTTATCATATAAGGCACCGCATAAAGAATAAAAACTATCTATTTGTCCACCCCGATCATGTACGTAATTGATTATGCGCATAGCTGACATATGATCAATGCCGGGGTCCAGGCCAATTTCATTCAACATTACAATGCCTGCTTTTTTTGCCTGACAATCAAGCATACGAATTTCGGGCTGTACATATGACGTGGTTATCATATCTTTTCGATTTTTAATACAATAACCGGCTACAATTATATGAAAATTATAAGGCAATAAACTTACTGTTAAATCATGCATACATATCATGTCGTCAAGTTTTTGCTCTTCTTTAATTTCCCATCCAACAGCCTTGCCGTGAGCATAGCCCCTGACTAGTTTTTGAGCATTTTCTAAAAACCTGTCTGCTAAAGTTACCTGAAAACCTGCTTTTAACAAATACTCTACAATAGGTTTAGACACCATTCCAGCTCCTAAGACCAAAACTTTTTTCATAGTTATTATCACATTTTTTAATACACACTTGGCAACTCAAATAGTAACACATGCAAATATAGATTATAATCATTTAAGTCCTAAAATTATGTATTTTTTTTATACATAAAAATAACAACCATTGATACTAATAAACATTCTGTTAATAGTATTACTACTAAAATCATGTAAGTCGTTCAACACAACGTGAGCGCAAACTGTATCGACTTGATGTGTAATACACTTAAAATTTTAGTGAAAATACTAACCGAATTATTTGAGCCGTTTAATTTCCCAGTATTTCAAATTCTGTTCTTCTGTTCAACTGTCTTCCTTCCGGCGTATCGTTGGTGGCAATGGGTCTGTTAGGCCCGTAGCCTTTATAAACCAAACGGTTGCGATCAATTCCCTTTTGAACAAGGAAGTTCACAACGGCTAAAGCTCTTTCTTCAGAAAGTTTTATGTTGTATGCTTCAGTTCCAATATTATCGGTGTGACCTGATATTTCAATTCGCAATGATGGAATATCTTTAAGTAATTCGTACAAGCGGTTTAACTCAGTAGTAGATTCGGCTCTTAGGCGTGACTGCCCGGTATCAAAAAATATATTTCTTAGAACGATTTTGCTACCAATAGCCACATTTTTTAAATATATATCTCTGTCAACAAGCTGGTAATCGCTAAGTTCAGGCAGGTCGAAGTTTTCGGAGTGAAACAGGTAGCCATCAGATTCTACTGCTATACCATAATTAATCCCCGAAGGCAGCGAAACGAGAAAACGTCCTGTTTTACTATTTGAATGAAAGACGGATACTACTTGGTTCGTAGTGTTATTGACAATTTCTATGCGAGCCTCTACAGGTTCTTTAGTAAAGTCATCAATAACGTGTCCTCTCAGCACGGTTAAATTGGTTGTTTCAATTTCAACCGGTGGTTCGGGTCTAACTTCCCTTATAGGTTCAGCAATACTGGCAAGAAGCTGGTCTTCATTATCGACAATATTGTGCTTAACAGGACCCAAAAAGCGCACCCGATAAATATCCCATTCACCTTGGCCGCCCTCCCTGTTTGATGTTACGTAAGCATGCCTGCCATCGGCCGATACAGTAAAATACTTCTCGTCAAAAGGGGTGTTAATCGGGTAGCCTAAGTTTTCTGGGCGCGACCATATGCCATCACGTCCTTGAACAGTTTTAAAAATATCATAACCACCCATTGAGTTGTGCCCTCTAGAGCTAAAGTAAATTGTGCGGCCATCAGGATGAAAATATATCGAACCTTCATCTGCCGTTGTAGAAAGGCCATATCCTATACGCTGCCCCCTACCCCATTGGTCTCTGCTGATATCCATAATGCCACTGAAGAAAATGTCTTTAGCACCCATTTGATCAGATATGTAATATAGTTTAATCCCATCATGCGAAAAACTGGCATGCGTTTGGTTAAACTGATTATTGATAGCTGTGGGCATTTTAACCGGCTCTTGCCATTGATCTCCTGATAGTTTACTAAGATAAATATTACTGGAAGCATCATCAATTTTTCGCAAGTACATCTTATGTCCATCCGGCGACAAAGCCAAGCACTCATCATGTCCATCAGTATTTAAGGGAGCACCCATATCCTGAGGTGGAGTCCATTGTCCATTTTCAAAGTATGATATGTATATATTTGTGAAATATCTGCCATCATCATCTTTTAAATTTTTAGCTGGGCGGCGTGAGTTAAATACCATAAACTGCTGATCAGCTGTAATGGCTGCGTTATAGTCTGCGTAAGGAGAGTTAAGTTCTTCCATATTGCGCACAAAAACACGTTGTGGGTTATTGTATTGCGTTTTTGCAAATTCTGTATCGGCTATTTCCGAACGCAACGTACGCCTTACCTCCTGTAAATCGCGACGCCCTAAAGCTGCCTGATAGTTTCTGAACTGTTCTATAGCCTTGTCAAATTCATAATTATAACGGTAGGCAAGCCCCAGCAAATAATAAACATCAACATTAACCCCTTCGGTGTCAAGTTCAATAGCTCTTTCCAAAAAGCTAACAGCTTTTGTTTTGTGGAAGGTTCCCAGATAACATCTGCCAATTTTGAAATTCAACGCGCTGTTATCGGGGTTAAAGTTGTGGGCTTTTAAAAAATTTTCTATGGCTTTTTCAAAAAGAAAAATACTGTTATTTTCTTTTTTTTCCTCAAGGGCATTTTCTGCCTCGCGCATATAATCCCTGCCTTCCCTTAAATGGGCATTGGCTTTCCTGAACCCATCAGGATCATCTCTAAAATGGCGTGCTCTAAAGTCGATATTTTGGGCATTTAAAAATAATCCCGAGAAAAACAGTAAACTAATGAGTAATATTATTTTCATAATTTGTAATTTTTTCTACTTACACTCTGTATTATAATAAGTTTTGGCCAAATCGCTGCCAAGTTTTTTAGCTTTTTTCCAGTCGTTGCATGCTCCCGTTTCATCAAATAAAAGCTCTTTGGTATTTCCTCTGTTGATATAGGCATTCACATAATCGCTATTTATTTTAATAGCCCTGTCAAAGTCGTCAATGGCCTTATGATATTCCCCTAATTTCTGATAAGCAATACCACGGTTGTTAAAGGCTATTTCATAATCGCCGTTAATTTCAATAGCAGCGCTGAAATCTCTGATAGCTTTTTCATAATCTTCTTTTTCAAGATAAACCGAACCTCTGTTGTTAAGTGCTAAAAAATAGCCTTTATCAGCCTCAACAGCTTTAGAATATGCCTCAATAGCACCCTTAAAATCTTCAATTCTTTTTTTGGCACTGCCAATATTGTTATACACATAAAACAGGCTTGGGTCTAAGACCAAAGCTTTTTCATAATCTTTTACGGCGCCTGCCACATCCTCTTTCATAAGTCGGGTGCTACCCCTGTCGTTATACGCCTGGGCAAAGCTGTTATTAAGAGAAATAGTTTTATTGAACATTTCCAGTGCCTCATCATATTTGCCCTGCCTAAAACGAATGCCACCCATTTCGTAATAAGGCTTGTAATTATCAGGTTGTTCAAAAATAATTTCTGAGTAATCTTTTACGGCATTATCCAGATTATTAAGCGCCAGTGAGACTTCTGCCCTTTTGAATAAGGCTGGTATGTTATCTTCCTGATCTAATATTTTGGAAAAACTTTTGTAAGATGCCATATACTCTCCGGCAGCATATTCAGTTATACCCCTGTTGTAGTAAGCTTCCAGAAAGTCGGGGCGAAGTTCTATAGCTTTGTTAAATTGTTGTATCGCCCGGGCATATTGGTGGCTTTCAAATAATGACAAACCCTCATTGTAAGCCTCCTTTGCCTGACGCAAAGTACGCGCATCAATATTTATTGCCGCTATGGAATCTCTGTACCTGATTTCTTCAGGTGTTAATAAGCTATCGGGCTCCTGAGAGCGAAGTTCTGAAAAAAAGGCCATTACAATGACCAGCGTAAGTGTAAATATTTTCATGTTAAAATAATTTAAATGGGATTTGCTAAGATAATAAAAAGTTTTAATCAAGTTTGTAAGTTTTAAAAAATTATATTTGCATATAGAAGTATTAAAAAAAACATGAAAAAACTGAAAATTATTGACCATGACCCTTATTTAGAGCCATTTAGAGATATTATTATCCAAAGGCATAAAAATATCACCACTCTGGAAAAGCGTCTTTGTGGCTCTATGGATTTAAGAGATTTTGCCAACGGTCATAATTTTTATGGTTTGCATAAGGATGCCACAACAGGGGTATGGACTTTTAGGGAATGGGCGCCTAATGCTACAGCTCTGTATTTGATTGGTGATTTTTCGAACTGGCAAGCTCATGAAAAATACAGTTGTCAGTCTGTTGGTAATGGGCAGTGGGAACTAAAACTTGAACCTGATACACTAAAGCATAAGGATTTGTACAAGTTACTCATGGTATGGGATGGAGGTCAAGGAGAACGTATTCCGGCATGGGCACGACGTGTGGTGCAAAATAAAACCCATAACACTTTTGATGCTCAGGTATGGGAACCTGATAAACCTTACGAGTGGCTATATCCTGCACCTGATTTAAGTTCGGCACCACTTGTTTACGAAGCCCATGTTGGCATGTCATCACAAAATGGCAAAGTAGCAAGTTTTAAAGAATTTGCGGAAGAGGTCATACCACATATAAAAAAAACGGGCTACAACACCATTCAGCTTATGGCTATTCAAGAGCACCCATATTACGGTTCTTTCGGATACCATGTGTCGAATTTTTTTGCTGTTTCTTCACGTTTTGGAACGCCGGATGACCTTAAGCAACTTATTGACCTAGCACATAAAAATGGGTTATATGTGATAATGGATCTCGTCCATTCGCATGCAGTTAAAAACGAAGTTGAAGGCATCAGCCGTTTTGACGGGACATACTATCAGTACTTTCATGATGGCCTCAGAGGCCAACATATGGCTTGGGATTCGCGCTGTTTCAATTACGCCAAGAATGAGGTACTGCATTTCTTACTTTCTAATTGTAAATACTGGATTGAAGAATTTCGCTTTGACGGTTTTAGATTTGACGGTGTCACCAGTATGCTTTACCTCGACCATGGTTTAGGCAGCCATTTTTCATGCTACGATCAGTATTTCAACGCCAACCAGGATGAAGACGCCATCAGCTATTTAGGGCTGGCAAATAAGTTGATTCATCAGTTAAACCCTAAAGCCATTACTGTGGCAGAAGAAATGAGTGGTATGCCAGGCCTGGCATCATCACAACAAGAAGGGGGTATTGGCTTTGACTACAGGCTCGCTATGGGGGTGCCCGATTATTGGATAAAGCTTATTAAAGAAGTGAAAGATGAAATGTGGCAAGTGGGAAACATGTACTATACCCTGACCAATAAAAGAGATGACGAAAAAGTTATCAGTTATGCCGAAAGCCATGACCAGGCTTTGGTAGGCGATCAAACAATCATCTTCAGGCTTATTGGTGCCGATATGTATTATAAAATGAGTAAAGAAATTGTCAGTATCAGTGTGGACAGAGGCATAGCATTGCATAAAATGATAAGGCTGTTAAGTATTGCTACTGCCGGTGGTGGTTATTTAAACTTCATGGGCAATGAATTCGGTCACCCCGAATGGATTGATTTTCCCAGAGAAGGCAACAACTGGTCCTACCATTATGCACGACGTCAATGGCAACTAATGCATGACAAAACTTTGAAATACCATTGGCTTTATGATTTCGACAAAGCTTTTATTAAACTTTTTGAAAAACATCAAATCCTTAAATCACACCCTCATATTATCTTGCATAATGATAGCGACCAGGTGTTAATATTTCAAAGGAAGTCTTTTGTTTTTATTTTTAACTTTAGCCCTAACCGCTCTTATACCGACTACGGTTTTTTCTGCGCAGAAGGCGCTTACAAAGTAGTTTTAAACAGCGATGCTTCCATTTTTGGAGGGTATAACCGTGTAGATGACAATATTACATATGTTACTTCCAGAGCTTCGGAACAACACCAGTTAAAGATATACCTACCTGCCCGTACAGCCATTATTATAAACCGAATACCAAAATTATAAAGGTAATTAAAGCAATTCCTTTCATTATATCAGGAAATAGAATCTAAAATATCAATAATATATTATTAACCGCATGTAGATGAATACAATGCGCCAAATTTTATGATTTTCAAGAGGAACTACTGTCATATAGGTACTCGGATTCTTTTTGGAAATATTGAAGAAGTATCAGTCTTTATTAAATCGGTACCCGAGCAAACTTAGTTTACTGTTTGGATGTTCAACATAAAAATAACTTCGATTCACCTTAAAACATCCAGCCGACAGTAATGCCGCCCCATGGCCATACCGGCCAATTCTTTGGAGGATGAAGATCTCTTCCTGAAAATGGCGTAAAACCAATTCTGAAGAACATTCCTCCATCCTCTTTTTGATAACGATACCCTATTCTATAAAAAAACAGATAAGACATATTCGATCCGTCTTGAATTGGTTCGACAATAGGCAGAGTACAACCAAATCCTAATTCAAAATTGTTCTTTTTACCAATTAACAGATTAATTTGTTGTGAAAAGTAAAGTTCCCAAATATAATATGAAAATCCTGACATCGTTGAAAATCTGTAAATATT
>PXBB01000049.1 GCA_003565735.1 Bacteroidales bacterium | reverse complement strand
CAGAAAAAATGTGTTTATCTTTTTCAAACTCAATGTATAGTTCGGGAGCTACAGGTAATACGGTATAAGAAAAGGGAGGGATAAAGTTTATAAAATTCTCACTAACAAAGGTTCTGTAGGGATTTGATTTATTGTTAATTATGAAACTGCTTTGTGACAAATCAAAATAAAAAGGCTCAGGCAAAAGGTTTTCAATTTTTATTTCAAGTTGCGGTTGGTTATTTATGTTGTTCCCCCACAAATTGTAATGAATCCTTAACGTATCCTTTTTTTCATAAACAAAACTTTCATCTAAATCATGCGATTCAAAATCGTAAATGACAACACCAGTAAACTGTTCATAACTATCATATTCAACATAGTTGTAACCAACACGAACTGGCTTTGTCGTAGTACAACTACCAAGTAAAATGAGCGAAATAATGATGAAGCAAAACCTTGTTTTCATGTTTATTCAATATTCTAGGAACTATTAACAAAATAGCATCTTACAAACCCTTCCAGTACAAAAATATAAATTTATTGCAAAACTACTTCCGTTTTTTGAGAAAAAGTAGAGATATATCATAGGAATTGTTTATCAAACCTGCATCAATAGGGTTAAAAGTGTTTAGTGTAGGGAGGTCTTGGGTGTGCCCGATAGCCGGAATTAGTGCAGCAAAATCAACATGCTGTTAAATTCTTTCGAAAACAAAACTAAAAGCCGTACTCTCCGGTTTCTAAAAAGATCTGGTAATACTATGAAATCCAGTCTTTAACATCTTCCGGTTTGGGTGGTGGCACATCAAGTTTTAGTTTTTTGCGCAGGCCGCACAAATCGTTGAAAAGTTTATTGGGGTTCGCTTGCTTTAACTCTTCTATTGTTTTGATGCCTGTTTTAATTATGGGTTCTATCCATACTTCCGGTATGCCTTTTTCTTTTAAAGCCTCTGCTGGCAGAGGTTCTTCTTTTTTCTTTTCGGGTTTCATCTGTGGGAAGAAGAGGACATCCTGAATAGAATTGGCATTGGTCAAGATCATGGCCAGTCTGTCAATACCTATCCCCAGGCCGGCTGTCGGGGGCATCCCGTATTCTATGGAGCGCAAAAAATCTTCGTCCAGCACCATGGCTTCATCATCGCCTCTTTTACCCAGTTCTAATTGCTCTTCAAAACGTTTTCTTTGATCCAGTGGGTCGTTGAGTTCGGAAAAGGCATTGCAAATTTCCTTGCCGTTACAAATGGCTTCAAAACGTTCTACCAGGCCGGGCTTATCTCTGTGTTTTTTGGCCAGGGGAGACATTTCAACAGGGTAGTCTGTAATAAATACGGGTTGGATAAAATGCGGTTCACAAAGCTCGCCAAACAGTTCGTCAATTATTTTGCCGCGGGCCATAGTTTCATCAACAGGAATATTGTGACTTTGAGCCAATGAACGCAATTGTGATTCACCCTTTTCAGAAATATCTACGCCGGTAAATTTCTCAATAGCTTCATACATGGTGTAGCGTTTCCAGGGCCGTTTAAAATCAATGATATGATCGCCGGATTTCACCTGAGTCGTACCATGTATTTCAAGGGTAATATATTCAACCATTTCTTCTACCAAAGCCATCATCCAAATATAGTCTTTATAAGCAACATAGAGCTCCATCTGTGTAAACTCGGGATTATGAAAGCGGCTCATGCCTTCATTACGGAAGTCTTTGGCAAATTCGTAAACACCGGTAAAGCCACCTACAATAAGCCTTTTGAGATAAAGCTCGTTGGCTATACGTAAGTACAGCGTCATATCTAAGGTGTTGTGATGTGTTTTAAATGGTCGGGCAGCAGCACCTCCGTATAAAGGTTGCAAAACGGGGGTTTCAACCTCCAGGTAGCCTTTATTATTAAGAAAAGTACGCATGGCATTGGTGAGCTGCGTTCGTTTCATAAAAGTCTCTTTTACCTGCGGGTTTACAATCAAATCCACATAACGTTGTCTGTAGCGCTGGTCAGGGTCAGTAAAAGCATCTTAAACCTTACCGTCCTTTTCTTTTACGATAGGCAGGGGGTGTAGCGACTTGCACAAAACGGTAAATTCTTTTACATGTACGGTTATTTCGCCCATTTTGGTTTTAAACACAAAACCTTTCACGCCAATAATATCACCAATATCAAGTAATTTTTTAAAAACCGTGTTGTACATGGTTTTATCTTCAGTGGCACAGATTTCATCCCTGTTAAAGTAGAGTTGAATACGGGTGGTTTCATCCTGTATTTCAGCAAAAGATGCACTTCCCATAATACGGCGTGTCATGATACGCCCTGCAAGACAAACATTTTGAAAAGCCTCCGGATGCTCGTCGAAGCTATCGAGGATGGTTTTTGCCTGCGTGTTGACAGGGTAGGTTTCTGCCGGGTAAGGGTTTATGCCTAAATCTTTTAAAGCTTGCAAAGAAGCTCTGCGGTTCATTTCTTGTTCAGATAATCTCATCGGTGTACATATTTTTTTGCAAAGATATAACTTTAGCCTGAATAATACAGGCTTAAACATGCTAATCTTTTGCTACTACAGGTCTGCATCGCACGACATCTGCGGAAATGCTTAACATAGCTATGGCTATGCTTACAGTGCTTATGTTTGCGTTTTCTGTATCTAACCTGTATGATTCATGCTTTTAATTTAGGTCATACCGACTTATCGTTAGGCTTGAATAACAGTCGGTATGATAAACACTTCAGTGCTTCGTTACGCAAACCAATTGCAGGCTCAGGGTAAAAAAGAAGCACTTTTATTTTCAAAATAAAAGTGCTTTATACGATAATAAACATTTTGTTTTTTTACTTGGAAGCGTTAAAAATACCTTATGGGCCATGCACGCAAGGGGTTGGTTTTATGATTGTCGCCCTTGTAGCCATTAGCAAAAGCAAGTATCCAAGCAAAATTTTCGTCTGCTTCTGTTGAGCTCCAGTAGTTTAATGTTTGGGTTATACCAATAGCAACTCTGTTGAGATAAATTTTTTCCAGCTCATTTATGCTGGGCAAATACCAATCATCATAGCCTCCCGACTCAAAATTATAACAAAGCCTTGCAATAACATCACTGTCAGAGCATTTGCTTATAATTGCGTTTGTATTTGCTTTGCCGGAGCCAATGGCAGTAGAAGTACCTATCAATTGGAAGCATCCCCATTCAGCAATCTCTGTATGCGTGTTTGCAACAATAAAACCATGAGCAGTAGTCATAGAGTAGCCCGGGTCGCCCGGATGTAGTATATAGGCCATTCTGCCACCTAGATAGCTTTCGCCGATATCTGCCGGTGCTGTCGTAAAGACAACTTCTTCTCCGTAGCCGGTTCCGGCATCGCTTGTCGCATAAGCTCTGATGTAATAAGTAGTGTTGGGTGCCAGGCCGGTAATATGGCTTTTAAAACTTCCGGTGCCGGAACCATCTGTGGTTTTATTGTCACTGATAGTTGGCTTTGCTGAAGTGCTCCAGCAAACACCTCTTTCTGTTACGTCACTTCCCTCATCGGAGGTGATGTTGCCGCCTGTCATCACTGAAGATTTGCCGATGTCACTTACTACTGCTGTGGTTAATATCGGCTCATCGCCTTTACTACATGCTGTAAAAATAAAAGCAGTAACAAGGAGACCTAAAACCCAGAAGTGCATTTTTTTTGTTTTCATAATGTTTGGTTTTTAAAATTTACATAGCAAAAATAATTAAAAAAATGATTTTTGATTTATAATTAATTAATATTTTTGTATGTTGTTTGTACTTTATTAACACAAAGCTTTATTTATTGTATTAAAAACGCTTATTTACGCCCCTCCAAAAAAATTATGTGTAAAAAAATGGTTGAATTTTTTGAACAACAAACAGCAACATGTGTTTACCGTCAATATATTGGAGCGGCATGTCCGGGTTGTGGTATTCAAAGAGCTTTTATAGAACTGCTTAAAGGAAATGTGTGGGAGAGCATCAAAATATTTCCGGCCTTAATTCCCATAATTTTTATACTGGGGTATTTGATATTACATGTGAAATTCAAATTTCATAAAGGCCATCAAAATTTACTGATTATGACTATTTTTACGGCATCATTGATTCTTATTGATTTTTTTGTAAAGCTCATTAATCAATAAGTTCAGCCTAAGCGGTCATAAAGAGCAGTCATACTTTTAAGCTCTTGTTTCAGTTTTTCACCATACTGTTTTGAGCTCATACGCCATCTCCAGCTGCCATATGGCTTGCCCGGAGTGTTCATGCGCGCTGTAGAGCCTAAGTTAAGGATGTCCTGCATTGGCGCAATGGCTATTTTAGCCACCGACATCCACGCTATGCGTATCATATCCCATGAGATATAGGTGCTACGTATGTTGTAATACGCTTTTAGAATTTCTTTTTGCTCTTGCGGCATTTTTTTAAACCAGCCTTTAGTCGTTTCATTATCGTGGGTTCCGGTATATACGACGCAATTTTCATCATACAAATGTGGCATAAAGTTGTTGCCTCCCCATTGGTCAAATGCAAATTGCAACACTTTCATGCCCGGTAATTTAAAGGCATCGCGCAAGGATTCTACATCAGGGCTTAGTATCCCCAAATCTTCGGCTATAAGGGGTACGTCTCCAAGCTTTCCGAAAACAACTTCCAGCATTTTTTTCCCCGGAGCTTCATGCCATGTGCCATGTGCAGCTGTTTTCTCACCAAACGGCACCGCCCAATAAGTTGACAAGCCTCTAAAGTGGTCTATTCTCAAAAGGTCGTAAAGCTTGAAACTTGCTTTAATGCGGTCAAGCCACCACTTAAAACCCGATTCTTCATGCACCGCCCAATTGAACAGCGGATTGCCCCACAACTGGCCGTCTGCGCTAAAATAATCGGGTGGCACGCCTGCAACAGCTGTTGGTTTTCGGCTGTCATCAAGTTGAAATAAATCGTGATGCGCCCACACATCGGCACTATCGTGTGAAACATATAACGGGATATCGCCAAAAATGGAAATGCCTTTTTCATTTGCATAAGTTTTCAAAAAAGCCCATTGTCTGAAGAAAAAAAACTGAATGACCTTAATCATTTTAAGGTCTTTATCAAGTTTTTGCCTGTAACTGCTTAATGCTTCAGGATTTCTGAATTTTAAAGCCTCATCCCAAAGGTACCAGGGCGTACGGTCAAATTTTTTTTTGAGTACCATGAACAGTGCATAATCATCGAGCCATAAATTTTCGCCGCAAAAAAAGTCAAAGGCTTCTTTTTCACTACTGTCAGCATTTTTAAGAAAACCCTCAGCGGCTTTATATAGCAGCGGCATCTTATAGGAAGACACTTTAGCGGTGTCAAATTCCTGTATCGTAAAATCCGGAATAGTTTCAATATCGTGATTGTTTAAATAGCCTGCTGTCAGCAAATTTGTTAAATCAATAAGCAGAGGGTTTCCGGCAAAAGCTGAATAGCACTGGTAGGGCGAGTCGCCATATCCGGTATGTCCCAAGGGCAGTACTTGCCATATTTTTTGCCCCGCTGAAGCCAAAAAGTCGGTAAATTCATAGGCCTCTTTTCCTAAAGTGCCTATGCCAAGGCTGTTCGGCAAAGATGTTATGTGCATCAGTATCCCACTAAATCTGTTTTTCATTACAGTTGCTTTTATTTTTAACTTTTGATGGGCGTAAACGCGCCGTTAAGTAAAAGTGTTGAGCTAAAACGCTGATTAATGCTGCATTTCAAGACTCAATACAAAGTTCTGTCACATGGCCGGCAAAAACACGTCAAAGATACATAAAAATATCTATGCCTATGAATGGCTGACAAGCAGAAGCTTTACTGAAAATAATTACCGCCACGGAAATTAAGTGTTGTTGAAAAAAGCACTTTTTTTTCTCTGTGTTACTTTTGCAATCTTTTAAAAGTAACCAAACTGCCTGCCAGTTTATATGCTTTTTGTCATGCTAACATTTCCCTTGTCATTCTAAGGGGTCAGACTTTTTTAAAAAGTACCACTTTTCAAAAAAAGTGGCAAAAAGAATACAAGAATTTGGTTTTGGCACATGAATTTGTTGCAACTAGTGCTGAGCCTGTCGAAGTAAGCAAAACAAATTCTATGACAAAACATAATATACAGATATATAGTGATTTATAAAAATCTGTCATTGGTAACTCCGACGGCTATCGGAGTGAAGAATCTCATCTTTCCGTTCTTTTTGCTTGACCAAAAAGAACCAAAAAGTCAAGGCTCCGCCCTTATTTGCTATAAACTGCGGTTTTCATTACGAACGCAACCAAAGCCGTTTCGGCTGCTGGTTTTTTCTGGTTTTATTTTTATAAGTGGTGCAGCCTCACTCGTTGGTTGCTACAAGGCAAGGTTTGATTTTGCAGGGGGGTAATGAAAACCTTGTTTATGGACGCAAATCAGGACGATGCCGGGGAGAGCGCTTCGCCGGCTGTCTTGTGTCATTCTAAGATTTTACAAAAAAATTGTGAATAAAGCAGCAATGACAGCGTTCCCCGTAGGCGGTGCACTGAGCAAGCCGAAGTGGGAACAATATCAGTAGCCACGGGTAAGCGGAGCGCCACCCGTGGCAAAAAGAATACAAGAATTTAGTTTTGGCACATGAATTTGTTGCAACTTGTGCTGAGCCTGTCGAAGTAAGCAAAACAAATTCTGTGACAAAACATAATATGCAGATATATAGTGATTTACAAAAATCTGTCATTGGTAGGGGTCAGACTTTTTAAAAAAAGAAATGACCTTTTTTACGGTTGGCGGTATTTGATAATCAGAAAATTTATATTTTTACCCTAAAATAAACAAACTACAATTAAATCTGACATTTATGAACATTTTAAAAAAATTACTGGCCTGCGGTTTGCTGTTTTCAGGCCTGCTCTTAGGCTCTTATAGCCTGTCAGCACAAGATTTTACCTATAAGACGGTAGAAGGTGATCCGTTGAACACCAGAATTTACACACTCGACAATGGCTTGAAGATATATACTTCAGTTTATACCGATGAGCCACGCATTCAGACGGCCATAGCTGTAAGGACCGGTGCTAAGCACGACCCAGCTGACAACACGGGCTTGTCTCATTATCTTGAACATCTTATGTTTAAAGGGTCGGAGCGTATAGGCACCACCAATTTTGAAAAAGAAAATGATTACCTTTTAAAAATTGACAGCCTTTTTGAAGTCTTTCGTGTGATGACAGATGAGGAGGAGAGACGCCGGATGTACAGGGTGATTGACAGTATTTCACTACTGGCAGCGCAGTTTGCCATCCCTAATGAGTATGACCGTATGTTGTCGTTGATGGGTGCCAGAGGGACGAATGCCTTCACAGGTGTGGAGCAAACAGTTTATGTTAACGACATCCCCTCCAACCAGTTTGAACGTTGGCTAAAAGTAGAGTTTGAAAGATTTAGCAGACCTGTATTCCGTTTGTTTCATACGGAACTGGAAACGGTATATGAAGAAAAAAACATGAGCCTTGATAATGATGCCCGCAATGTTATGGAGGCTTTGATGATGGGGCTTTACCCAAGCCATCCTTATGGGACTCAAACTACTTTAGGCGACCCTGAGCATTTGAAAAACCCTTCTTTGTTAAGCTTAAAAGAGTACTTTCAGAACAGGTATGTGCCCAACAACATGGCCATCATGCTTTCCGGTGATTTTGACCCGGATGAAGTGGTGCCCCTTATCAATGCCACTTTTGGGAAGCTCGAAGCACGCCCACTACAGGATTTTAATTTCCCTGCGCAACCTCTTATTGAAGAGCCACTCATAAAAGAAGTCAGCGGACCCGATGCTGCCTTCCTACGCCTTGGCTTCCGCTTCGATGGTGTAGGATCTGACGACACCTATAAGCTATTACTGCTTGATAACATACTAAGTAACAGAATGGCTGGCCTTATCGACCTCAATCTTGTGCAGGCACAAAAAGTATTAAGTGCGGGCAGCTTTGTCTATCTTAAGGAAGATTATTCCTCGCATATGTTTTTTGGAAGGCCTAAGCAGGGACAAAGTCTTGAAGAGGTGAAAGAATTACTGTTGGAGCAAATTGAATTAGTGAAAAAAGGAGATTTCCCGGAATGGTATATTGAGGCGGTAATCAATGACTATAAGCTTTCCGAAATTCGCCAAATGGAAAACAACAGAGCCAGAGTTAATATGATGATAAGCTCTTTTATTCAAAATGTACCGTGGGAAGAAAGAGTGAATCGCTTTGATAAAATGGCGGCTATCACCAAACAAGATATTGTTGATTTTGCTAATAAACATTACCGGAACAACTACGTGGTGGTGTATAAAAGAACAGGTGCCAGAGACGAAAGACATAAAATTGACAAGCCGGAGATAACATCAGTGCCTATTAACAGGGATGCACGCTCCGATTTTTTTGAAGAGTTATTGGCTATGGAAACACAGCCTATAGAGCCCGTATTTTTGGATTATGAGAAAGACATCAAAAAGCTGAAAACAAAAAGCGGACTGCAAATTCTCTACAATAAAAATGAAGAAAGCCCCACTTTCGACCTGTACTATGTTTTTGAAATGGGTACCAACCACAATCTTAAATTAGGACTGGCGATTAATTATTTAAGCTATTTGGGCACCAGTGAATATTCTGCTTCGGAGCTTATGCTTGAATTTTTCCGTACAGGCTGCCGTTTTAATGTCAACACTTCCAACGAGCGCGTTTTTGTTTCTTTAAGTGGTCTGGATGAACATATGGAAAAGGGGTTGGCATTGCTCGAATTGCTCCTGGCGGATGCACAGCCTAACCAGGAAGCTTTAGACAGGCTTATTGAGGATGTGCTTAAAGTGCGTGAGGATAACAAATTATCCAAAAACACCATTCTTTGGAGTGGCATGTTCAATTATGCCATGTTTGGAAAGGAAAACCCTTTTACGCATATAATCCCCGAAGAAGAGCTGAAAAATATTAAACCCGAAGAATTGATAGCCATTATTAGAGGCCTTACTTCTTATGAGCATAAAATATTGTATTATGGCACCCATGCCCCTCAGGATTTGAAGAAAACTTTAGATGCCTACCATAAGGTGCCTAAAAGCCTGAAGTCTATTCCGAAAGAGAAGAAATTTACGGAACAAAAAACCCGAGAAACAAAAGTTTATGTGGTCGATTACGACATGAAGCAGGTTGACATAATTATGCTGTCGAAGTCGGCACCCTATACGTCTGAAATAGTGCCTCAGGTAAGAGTATTTAATAATTATTTCGGCAGGGGCATGTCGTCTGTTGTTTTTCAGGAGCTGCGCGAAGCCAAAGGCCTGGCATATGCAGCCTTTGCCAATATGAGAGCGCCCTCCCGACCTGACAGGCACCATTTTATCATGTCGTTTATAGCTACCCAGAACGATAAACTGCCGGAAGCTACCGCTGCCATGTACGACTTGCTTAATAATATGCCGGAGTCGGAAAAAAGCTTCGAAAATGCTAAAGAGTCTTTATTGGAAAGCATTCGCACGCAACGCATCCGCAAAGCATCCATACTTTTTAACTACTTGTCTGCTCAAAGAATGGGACGCGACTACGATATACGCCGAAAAATTTATGAAGCGGTGCCAGAAATGACTTTTGATGATTTGAGAGCATTTCAGCAAAAATATCTCAAAGACCAAAATTATACCATTATGGTGTTAGGCGACAAGGATGAAATTGATATAGAGGCCCTTAAGAAATATGGCAGGGTGCAGTTTCTGGAGTTGGAAGATATTTTCGGCTATTAGACCCGAATGATGTCCTGGAACCTAAGCAGTGTGAAGCCCATTAGCCTGTATAAGTAATACAGATGGGTTAGCGTTCGTTAGTTATTCTGTTCAGAGCGGCTTTTGCTCTTTGGTCAATGCTGTGTTTGTATTCGGTATTATGCATGTTTTGGGCTTGCCTGTAGGAGGCCGCCGCTTTAGAATAATCGCCCATATTCTCATAAATATAACCCATGTGCAGTGCCGCATTGGCTGCATAGTAGTAGGTTTTGTCCCACCCTTTATCAATCGTTATTTGGTAGAAAGAAAGTGCTTTCGTTTCACGGTTTAAACTGTGGTAAATCCTTCCCATACGATAGGAAAATTCAAGCGCTTCTTTAAAAGTTTTGAAAGATGTTTCGGGATTAACGGTGGCAAGCACTTGCAAGGCTCTTTCGTAATAGGCGCCATCAAAAAGCAAACGGGCTTTAAGGAGATAGTAGTTTGGTATGACTCCTGCTTCGGCTTCGGCCTGTGCTACCTTATCGGCATCGACGTACTGCTTGCCATGTAATGTAACTTTATGCATATAGGCTGTGTAAGCAGCTGTATCTTTTTGCATTAAGTAATGCCAGGCCATTTTTTGATACGCCGATTTAATATTATTCACCCCTCTGAAATTATTGACAAAATGTTCGAAATGGGTGATGGCTTGTGGGTCCTGATTATGCAGCTTGGCCAGCCCCAATAAATACGTGCGGTACCAAAAGGGAAGGCATTGACGGCAACCTTTAAAATTTTGCAACACATAAAGTGCTTTATCGTTGTCGCCTTTGAAGCGCATGTACAAGTTGGCTAAAGCATAGTTGATCAAAGCACTGCTTTGCGAAAGGGCGTTTATTTCGCTGTTATTTTCGATGATGCGTACAAGCGATTGCAGTTGTTTTTCATCATTAAGCAGGTTGAGGTTGGTAAAAGTCAGCAAAAAAAGTGTCTCCGGCAGCAGGAAGTCGAACTCCTCATGTGTCAGCGAGGCATGCATGGCAGACGCCATCTGATTAACACCCTGTTCTGAAGTGCCTGTCATGCCAATAATGCGGGCTATCCAGCGAAAATTATCGGGGATGGTACCCACCAAAGCGTTTATTAAACCTAAGCTTTTCAGGTTTGGTTTAAAGTCGGGAAATTTTTCATGGTTTCTATCCAACAGTCTGTAGGCTCTGTTTATTTCGTAAGCGGCAGTAAGGTATTCGTTGAATATGATACGTGCTGCCGCCCACTGTAGATGAACTTCTGCCAGGCAATAGCGGTTATAGGGGGAGTGCTTGTCGCCTTTTTCAAGTGCAGCCAGGCGCCTCTCCTTATTAGATTTAAGGGTGTTAAAAGTGGCGGGGTTTTCGGTAGTTACGAGTGTTAGAAAATCAATAGTGTTTTCAAGATAAACAGCGATAAGATTGTCCGGCTGATTTTTCTTTTCCTGCATTATGAGCTGGCGCGCACGGATAAAGTTGAGGTTGATAATTTCACGATAGGCCGTTTTACAATTATTATTGAAATCGTAATGCTGAGCAGGTACTTCTGTTGCCAAAAAAAACAGTAATGTGATGTATGTCAGCGCAGCTTTCAAAATGGCATTATGTTTTGAGAAAGTTATTCAGCAGGGCTGAAAGAAAATATCAGTTGATTTTTTCAAAGTTTTCGGGGTCAACCAGAATGCGCCCGCAATATTCGCAGACAATTATTTTTTTGAGGGTTTTAATATCCAATTGTCTTTGGGGGGGTATTTTGTTAAAGCAACCGCCGCAAGCGTTTCTTTCTACAGTCACTACGGCCAGTCCGTTTTTGGCATTGTCCCGTATTCTTTTATAAGCTGTCAGCAGCCTGTTGTCAATAAGGTCTTCGTATTTAGCAACGTCTTTGCTCAGTGCTTCCTCTTCTTTGGTTGTTTCGGCAATTATTTGATCGAGTTCTTCCACCTTAACGCTAAGTTCTTTTTTATAGAGGCCGAGTTCGTGTTCGATTTTATCTCTGGCAGCTTCTTTGAGTAATTTTTTATCTTTGAGATGTTTGATCTCTTTTTCCAAAAGCCTAATATCGAGTTCCAGGTTTTCTATTTGGTTTTGCAGTGATTCAAATTCGCGGTTGTTTTTTACATTTTCTTTTTGGCTTTCATACTTTTTGATGACATCCAAAGCTTCTTTAATTTGTATTGTTTTACCGCTGATCAGGTTTTCCTGGTTGTTAACATCTTCTGTAAATTTACCCAAACGGATTTCCAGACCTGCTACAGTATCTTCAAGGTCTTTTACTTCTACCGGCAGCATACCCCTTTGGCTTCTCAGTTTGTTAATCTGGGTGTCTATTTGCTGAAGCTGGTATAAGGCATTAAGCTTCTTGAGCATGGTATTATCTTCAATATCATTTTTTATCACCGCTTTGGTAGTGGTGATTATATTGTTGTTGTCAACTGTTTCGACAGGAGCCTCAGTCACTTTTTTGGGTTTTGCCGTTTTAAGTGGTGCTGCTTTTTTGGGTGTCGCTTTTTTAGTTGTTGCCTTTTTTGACACTGCAGCAGTCTTGGTAGTTTTTTTCTTAGCAGCGGTCTTTTTTGCCGTTGTTTCTTTTTTTGTTGATGTATCTTTTTTTGCTTTGGCCATGGGTCTTTTTATTTATTGAATGAATCAAAAAAAATAATTAACAGGGTTTACATCCCTTTGTGAAATTTCGACTGCAAAATTAGGAAATTTTTTGATAATAAGCTGATAAATTAATTCTTTAGCAAAATGTTCGCTTTCGTAATGCCCGATATCGGCAATAATGATACTGTTTGCCAAATCAACAAAATGGTTGTGTTTGAATTCGGCGCTGATAAAAATATCTGCATTTTTCTTAATGGCATCGTTAAGCAGAAAGCTGCCGGCGCCACCACAAAGGGCTACCTTTTGTATTTCGGGGCGGTTGATGCTGCTGTGTTTAACGACTGACAGCTGCATCTTTTCTTTGAGCATTTGCAGAAATTTAGGTGTAGGCACAGGATTTTCGAGCATGCCATAAGCGCCTGCACCCACCATCATATTTTGATTAGACAAAGGGTATATGTCGTAAGCGACTTCCTCGTATGGATGGGCAGCAAATAAGGCTTTTAAAATGCGCGATTCCAGATAAGCCGGGTAAATGGTTTCTATGCGTACTTCTTCTTCAAAATGAAGTTCATTTTTGTTGCCAACAAAAGGATTTGCCTTATCGGAAGCCCTGAAAGAACCTTTACCTTCCATATTGTAGGTGCAAAAATCGTAATCGCCTATATGCCCGGCGCCGGCTTCGCAAATAGCCGTACGCACATCGCCGCTTTGCGCTAAGGGGCAAAAGGTCACCAGCTTTCGTAAGCTGTCGTTTACAGGCCTCAGCACTTCAATATTTTTGAGACCTAAACTGTTGGCAAAATATGTGTTTATGCCACCGTAAACATTGTCCAGGTTAGTATGTGCCGCATAAACAGCCACATCATTTTTGATGGCCGCTACAATTATTTTGTCATGGTGGCGCTGTGGGTGTATTTTTTTTAAAGGATTAAAAATAACCGGATGGTGCGCTATTACAAGCTTGCAATTTTTTTCTATGGCTTCCTGCATCACTTCGAGTGTGAGGTCTAAACATATCAGGGCCTTGCTGACCTCGGCATCTGCATCGCCAATAATAAGACCCGCATTATCGTATGATTCCTGATAGCTTAAGGGGGCCGCTGCTTCAATGATGTTAACAATCTCTTTTACTGTCATGGTGGGTTTTATTTTTTTTGTTAAGGTTTTTAGACTTTAATTTAGCAAAGCATGAACAATATAGGCTAAGACATTATTTTATTAGTTTCGGCAATAAAATGCAGTATGTCGTCTCTGCCTTGTTTTTTTTTGCCGGAGCTTAAAAAAATGTTAGGCAGCTCTTGCCACGATCGCAGTAAGAAATCCTTATAATTTTGTATGTTTTTTATCAGCTGCCTGCTGTTAAGCTTGTCAATTTTCGTGAAAACAATTTCGAAGGGCAGCGCATGTGCTGCCATCCACTCCATAAACTCAATATCAATGGCTTGTGGTGTCAGGCGGCAGTCGATAAGTAAAAAGCTTGTCAGCAAATTTTTTCTGGTACGCAGGTACTCCGCTATATGTATTTGCCATGCTTCGCGCTGCCGTTTCGACACTTTGGCAAAACCCAGACCGGGCAAGTCAACCAAGTACCAGGCATCGTTGATGATAAAATAATTGATAAGCTTTGTTTTACCGGGTGTTGAAGAGGTTTTTGCCAACGATTTTCTGTCCACCAGCATGTTAATCAGAGAGGATTTACCCACATTAGAACGCCCTATAAAAGCATATTCGGGCTTGTCGGGGGCAGGGCATTGGGCGGCATCCGCTACACTTTTTACAAACTGTGCTGTATCAATACGCATGTGCAGAATTCTTAGAGGTGTTATTATATCCGGGCAAAGATACTAAATACTCTGCCATCTGCCGTATTTTTATTTGTCATATTGGTCAACGACCACGCCTTAGCACAAGAAGCGGCCAGCCCATTGCTGACACAGAATGACGCCTGATAAAACCCAAACCGGCACCGTAAGCTGTTTTTTACTTATACCTTAAAGCTTTGTGGCTT
>PXBB01000026.1 GCA_003565735.1 Bacteroidales bacterium | reverse complement strand
TAAACGACATGTGTTAATTTGCGATACTTTCCCATTTCGCAAAATTAAATAATTATTAGCACAGCTAAAAAAAAACATGACCACCTTCTAAGAAGGTGGGTTTTCAAATATAACTAAACAAGGAAATACCTATGCCAATTTTACGTTCGTCATTTTCGCTATTTTGAGCTGTTACTGACGGGGAAAAGAGAAGAAATTGGGCTGCAATAATCGTAGAAGCAATAATTCTTTTCATATTATCTGTTTTTGGTTATTGATTACAAATTTATATAAAATATATTTAATAATATTGTTATTTTTTCATTCTTAGTCGTTTCTTTAACTTCCAGCGCACTGGCCTGCCCTCAGCGACGCCTTTACTACCTTGCCACAACAAGCCGCACCGACCCTACAATGCTGCTGCCATCACTTAGCACCAAAAAGTAGATACCTGTATCGTAGCTACTTACATCTATTTTTATCTCTTGTTGCATGATGTCTATGGGGGTGTAAAACAGCCTTTGACCGAGTGCATTGTAAAGACCTGCTACAAGCGTGTGGTTGTGTAGCTCCGACAGGCGGATGTTTACAAAATCACTTGCAGGGTTGGGATATACCGTAAACTTAAGACTTTCATGTGCAAGAGTTTTCACATCTAAGGTAAGTGCTCCGGGTGCCACACCCATGCTGTCTGTGCGTACAAGCCAGCCGGCCATGATGCCTCCTGTATAAAAAGGCAAATGCTTGCCTACAGCCAAAAAACCACCATCGTCCATCAATACCAAATCGTTAAACTGGCAATCGTAACTGAAATCGCCGATATTGTAAGCCCTGCACCACAAACTATCACCCTGACTGTTGAGCCTGAGCATAATGCCTTTGTAGCCCGCCTTTGTAGAATCCTCATTGATAACCCAACCCGTGCCAGAAATTAAAATGTCATCATTTGGCAATATTTCTATTTGAAAATGATGATGTAAGTCCATGGTTTTAAAACTTCTAAAAGGTATATATTGTTTATTCCAAAAAATATCGCCACTTAAACTGAGTTTAGTTACATCTATGCCATATATTGATATCCCTTGTACTTCATCATACCTATGAGGTGAAGCAGATATAATATATTCATCTTTTGTTTTTATATTTCTAGATAAAAGATGAATTAAATCATTTGGTTTAACTTTCCAAATAAAATTACCGTTTTGGTCATATTTATTTATATAATAACCGGCAAATGCATCATTAAAAACAAAACAACTGTCGCTGGTGATGTCTAAATCAAATACATTTCTGACATTTGTGTAAGCACGCCACCAAATAATGTTTCCGTTTTTATCCACTTTTAACAAAAATGAACGTTCATTAGAAAATTGATATAAACAATCAATAAAATATCTGCCTCCAATAATGTAGTTTTTGTTTTTAGTTTCTTTTATCACCATAAAAATCGTATGGTTATTAGATACGTTGGTGCAGCCCGATATTGAATCAGGAATACTGATAATCTTTGTCCATAAGGTATCTAAGTTTTTATCCAATTTTACCAAAACGCCATCCCAAAAGTTGGTATTGGTATGCCAGTTATTGGTGGCTATTACAATGTTTGAATCGCTGTCAATAATAATTGAGCTGCCGGGATACGGCACCCATGCGATTGTATCATTGGCAAAATCAACCGCATGGAGTTTATTGCCCTGCATATCGGTTTGCACCACCTGCATTTTGTAATATGTTAAACTGTCGCTGCCAATTACTACTAAAATAACTGTTGAATCATAGGCGGCTGCACTTCGAATTACATTCCCGGCACCGGGATAATTTCCAATGTAGTATTCCAGCTTATTATAGGTCGTTTGGGTTTGTGCCCATACAAGCGCCGGCGTTATCAATAAAAGTATAAAAATCAGTCGTAAATTCATTGTCATGTTTTGGTTAAAAACAGGGGCTGTTTTATCTGTCCAGCCCCTGTGTTATTCAAAATTACAAAATTATTTAATGATATTGAGTTTTTTTGAAGATAATATTTTGCTGTCGGCCTTTAAATTAACGGTATAAGCACCACGGCTCAATCCGGTTAAATCAATAAGTTCTTCGGTATTACCGCCTTGAAGAAATAGAATCGGTTTCGTATTACTCACTGAATTTGCCGACTAATCGCCAACCTATAAAGTTGAAGCCTTTGCATTTTTTTATAAACATATAAAATTGACATTCAGTCAAATACATTTATTTTAAAAATAAATGTGCATGTTTAATTCTTATTATCAAAATTTTTGCATAATTTTGATGTTAATTTTGATTATATAAATAGTTCAGTTTAAAATATTGTTCGAATGATTTGGATGGTTATACAAAATGTCTTAATATTGAGCTTAAGTTGTACATAAAAAACATATTATTATGAATAAAATGATTACTCTTATAAAATTATTTGTGTTGCTGCCATTGTTTTGTTTTCCTACACATTATATGGGTGGTGAGATTACTTGGGAGTGTCTGCCCAATGGACAGTATATTTTTACCATGAAAACCTATCGCGAATGTGCTGGTATTCAGTATAGTGCTACTAAGACGCTCGTAGTTACAGGGCACCCTAATGTGACTACCATTCCAATGACACGTATCTCTCAAACAGATATATCACCGGTTTGCAACTCCAATTTTCTGCAGATAACATGTGCCAACGTTACCGGCCCAAACCAAGGAGGTGTTGAAGAGCATGTTTATGTATCCAATCCTGTTACTTTAAATGGGACACCACCAACAACAGGTTGGTGGTTTCATTGGGGCACTTGCTGCCGCAACCCCAGCACAAATATTACTAATGCAAATAGCAAGCAGTGGCGTCTCAGAGCCGCTATGTATCCTTATATACCACCGGGAGCAACACAGCCACTACCGGCACATCCCTGCTTTGATAATTCGCCCGTATTTGCCGAACGACCTTCTACCGTAATTTGTGCCGGCTATCCTTTTACATACAACCACACAGCCTATGATCCTGAACTAGACTCTCTGGCATACTCATGGGCAACGCCTTTAAAAAGCAACCTCAACCAGCCTGTTATCAATTGGGCTACGGGTTATAGCTATAGCAGCCCACTGCCGGACACCATGCACCACCCTAGCAATGTGCCTGCAACGGTAAATCCTCATACAGGTGATATTTCTTTTACCTCCTACACACAGGGCGCCTTTCAAACAGTTTTAAGAGTTCAGGCATTTAAATCCGGTATTTTAGTTGCCGAAATATTCAGGGAGATGCAAATAACATTACTCAGTTGTGCTGCCAACAACCCACCGGTAGTACCGGCCCCATTTCAGGATTCTACAGGCATTTACACACTTTACACAAATACTGTTAATGCTGGTGCACTTGTCACATTCCCTATTTCGGCAACAGACTTTGAATTCTTACCAAATAATTTACCGCAAACCATCACAATTACTGCTGCTGGGCAACAGTTTGGTGCTAATTTTACCAGCACAACTACCGGTTGTCCTAACCCGCCATGTGCTATTCTAGCACCACCTCCACCTGTTTCAGGTCAGTTTTCTGTGCAGTCTAACTTCACGTGGCAAACAGAGTGCGCCCATTTTTTATTAGGCCAACAGGCTTATCCTTACAAACCGGTTCTATACACTTTTTACTTTAAAGTTAGTGATGATTTTTGTCCTATTCCCGGTCAAAAGCATATGTCCGTGCATGTTTATGTGAAATTAGACAGCTTACCCTTGCCGCCTAATATTGTTGAGGTTATTAAAGACCCCAACGATAACATAATGATAAGCTGGCAGCCTACAGTAGATGTGTCAGGGCTTTTCAGAGAATACAAGATATATTATGCCCACAACCATCAAGGGCCGTATCACCTTCTTACTTCAATACCAGATATCAACCAAAGCTCTTATACCTATACCAGCTTATATGATTTTAACCAACACAGTTACTATTTCTATATTAAAACCGCTTTCAGTTGCGACACCCTTTCGCCTCTTTTCTACTCAGCCTCATCCGATACACTAAATATGTATTTGACGGATATTGAATATAACAGAACGGATGACGGTTTTCTTATACACCAATTATACCCGAACCCATCAAGAGAAATTATCACTTTTGAATTTGATGGATCGACACCCCCATATTTGGAGTTTTTTGTTTATAACATAAAGGGGGAGCTTGTTTATTTTGATGAAATTAACGGAAAAAGTATGTACACCTTTAACCATGCTTTTTTGTCAAAAGGGGTCTATACATACCGCTTTTATCAGCCTCAAAAACAAAAACAAGCAGGAGGGCGTTTTGTGATAGTCGAGTAAAATTGGCTTGACCTTTTTCAAAGTACGTTAATAATGAATAGTTTCTTTTTGTTGTCATGCCCAAAAGGACAGCAAATTTGGTCAATGACGTGGAAAAAATGTTGGAAGCCAAGTTTGAAGCGGAGCACCACTATCAAAATATGAAATTGCCCTGCCAAACAAATAAAAGCTTAATTCATTAATTTTCTATAATTTTGGCTTTTTAAACGGATTGAGGTTTTGCTCTTAATATTTTCCGATAATGAGTTGTGAAATTAAAAACATGAAGCATTGAATACCTTAAAAAAGCTGGCAGGACAAACTGCCATATACGGTATGAGCAGTATGTTAGGGCGCTTGTTAAACTATCTTTTAGTGCCCATTTACACCCGTGTTTTTATGCCATCAGAGTTTGGTGTGGTGGCTGAACTTTATGCGTACATAGCTTTTCTTAATGTTTTGCTTACATACGGTATGGAGACTTCATTCTTCAGGCATTACAACAAAGAGAATGGGCGTGCTCAGGTTTTTTCTACAGCTTTCTTTTCCATCTTTTCCACATCTCTTCTTTTTCTGGGCTTTGTTTTACTTCTTAGGACGCCTATTTCAGAGCTCATAAGATATAGCCATCATCCGGAATATATTATTTTTGTTGCGGCTATAGTGGTTCTCGATGCTTTAGGTGCTTTGCCATTTGCCAGGCTCAGAGCAGATAATAAGCCTAAAACCTTTGCTTTTATAAAACTGTTCAACATTGGTGTTAACATAGGTTTTAATTTGTTTTTTATCATCTTTTGTCCCTATGTTTTTAATAACAATATTTCACCGGATTTTTTGCAGCCGGTTTTAGATAAGGTGTATAACCCCGACATAGGCGTAGGCTATATATTCATAGCCAATCTTATAGCCAGTGGCAGCACCTTGCTTGTGCTTTTACCATCAGTGCTTAAAACACATTTGTATTTCAATATCCACATTTGGAAACGTATGATATGGTACGCTTTGCCGCTTTTGTTGGCAGGTTTTACAGGCATCATTAATGAAACCATTGATCGTATCTTGCTGAAATTTATGCTGCCCGCAGATGTTTCCATGACGCAATTGGGTATTTATGGTGCGTGTTATAAGATTTCAATTATAATAACACTTTTTATACAGGCTTTCAGGTTTGCAGCCGAGCCTTTTTTCTTTGCACAGGCATCTGAGAAAAATGCTAAAGATGTTTACGCTTTGGTAATGAAGTATTTTGTGATTACCTGCCTCATCATCTTTTTAACCATCACGCTTTATATTGATATTTTTAAGCATTTTGTAGGTAGCGACTATCACGAGGGTTTAAAAGTGGTGCCCATTTTATTGTTGGCTAATGTTTTTCTGGGTATTTATTTTAATCTTTCGGTGTGGTATAAGCTGCTCAACAAAACCATTTTTGGCGCTTATTTTTCATTAATAGGAGCCGTCATAACTGTTGTTTTGAATATCATATGGATTCCGCAATGGGGCTATATGGGTGCAGCATGGGCTACGCTCATCTGCTATTTTGTAATGATGTCTTTATCCTTCCTGTTTGGTCGTAAATATTTCAAAGTCAACTATGATTTAAAAAGCATTGCTTTATACTTTTCGGCAGCTTTAGCTATTTATGGTTTATCACTTATCGTAGCTGCGCAGGCAGAGGTTAATGTGCTCATTATAAATAGCTTTTTGTTATTATCTTTTGTGGCTGTTGTGTATAGGTTTGAATTGTATATGAAGCACAAGCGGTTATCAGGAGGGCAGCACCAGGTAAAAGACACGAAAAATAAGGACCAGTCCGAAAACAATTAAAATTATACCCACTGTTCTGTTAAGCCATAGCAGGGTTTTTTCTGCAATAAAACGCTTTAATTTTTTAGCCACAAAGCATTTAAGAGCATCCGTAAAAAAAATAGTAGTAAGTGCGGCACCAAAAAAAACTATCAGTTCGCCCTTTCCTGTTTCCTGTGCGGCATGATAGCTTACTATGGTGATCCAGAAAATCAATAAAAAGGGGTTGATAATATTCATTAAAAAGCCTTTAATAAAATAGGTCAAAAAGCCTGCTTTATGAGCTTTTACCTCAGCAATTTTTGATGTATCGGGCAGCTTTTTTTTGCGTGTAACGGAATACAATCCAAAAATAATCAGAAGAACGCCTCCACAGCATCCTATCCAAATATAGCTGTAAGTGTTATTCAACAATTGCAGCAATCCAATATAGCTGAGAATAATAATCAGTAAGTCGCTGAGCAAAACACCAAGAGCCAGCTGCAATCCGGCTTTAAAGCCACGATTTATACTGGTTTGCAAAAGCGTAAAAAACACCGGCCCTACAATAAATGCTACGGTAACACCTAAAATGATTCCTTTTAATAAAGCGGCTGTCATAATAAAATCAAATATTTATTTTAAAACAAAAGCTTCCCATTCTTTTAATAAGTCGTTTTTTATAACTCTTGGAAATTTATTTTGAGCCCCTGCTTTTCCCTTGATTTTCATAAAATCGTAAAACTTTTGGGTGGGCAAAATTTCAATAAAGACTTCTTTAATTGCCGCAATGCGTTCCACTCTGTAGTCATCGTTAAAATTTTTGAGGTGGTGGTCTAATAATTCTTTGACCTGTTTGGCATCAACAGCAATATCAATGCCAATAAACCATTTGTGGGCAAACAAATTTTGGTATTGAATACCGGCAACAGTAAACTCTTTAATGTCTGTTTGTAAATCATCAGCCACCTTTTTGACAGCCATATTCATATTTTCGACTGAAAGGTGTTCGCCACATAAACTTAGGAAGTGTTTGGTGCGTCCGGTAATGACAATTTCGGCTTGTTGCTTGTCAGTAAATTTAATGGTATCGCCAATCAAGTAGCGCCATGCGCCTGCACAAGAAGAAAGCAACAAAGCATAATCCTTACCTTCTTCTACCTCATCGATGGTCAGAGACTGAGGATTGTCAACAATATTGTTGTCGGCGTCAAAATTTTCATCAGTAAAAGGGACAAACTCATAAAACAAGCCGTTGTCCAGCACCAATTGCATAGAGTTGGTGTTCGGTCTGGTTTGAAAAGCAATGAAGCCTTCGGATGCCAGATAGGTTTCAATATATATGAGCGGTTTGCTCAGCAAGCGTTCAAAACTTTTTTTATACGGTGTAAATGATACGCCACCATGCACATAAATTGACAGGTTAGGCCAAATATCATGAATGGTTTTAAGATTATAGTGGGCAATAATCTTTTCCAATAAAATTTGTATCCATGCCGGCACGCCACAAATAACACCGATATCCCATTTAGATGCATGGTGGACTATTTCATTCAGCTTGGTCGTCCAATCGCGTTCGCGCGAAATACGTTTGCCGGGCTTGTAAAAGTGCTGAAACCAAAATGGCAAACTGTTGGTTGTTATTCCGGAAAGGTCTCCTTCGTAATAAGTGCCATTATACTGCAAGTGTGTACTCCCGCCAATCATCAAAATGCCTTTTTCATAAAACTCTTTGGGGAAATCGTAACGCGCCAGCGAAAATAATTGTTTTGTGCTGATGCGTCTTATAGCACGCAGCATGCTTGTCGTGATGGGAATATGCTTGCTGGAGGCTTCTGATGTGCCCGAACTTAAAGCAAAGTATTTTACTTTCCCCGGCCAGCATACATAAGACTCGCCATTTAAGCTGCGGTACCACCATTTCTTATATATGGTATTGTAGTCGTGTGCAGGAACGTGAGCCTGAAATGTTTTCACAACATCCCTGCTCATAAGCATATTATGAAACTTATAATACTCACCAAAAGCTGTTTTCGATGCCCTGCGCAGGAGTTTTTTTAATGTTTTTTCCTGAAGTTTTTGCGGGTCTTTAATCTTAAAAAAAGAAGGCACTTTGCTTCGTATATCAATACCCCTTTTTATGATAGAACCAAGTATAGGCATAAAAATGAAGATTGTTAAATAATAAATATTTTTTTGTAAAAATAAATATTTTTTCTATTCAGCAGATTTTATTTATGTTATTTACGGTTTTTCTAATATGGTATCGGATGCCCAAAAAACCAGGAGCTTGAGTTTTTTTTCACACAAGCAGATAACACATTTGGCTTATTGTTAACGTTTTTTTACCTTTGTTGAAAAATCAACAACTTATAACGATGAATATGGATACAATAGTCAAAAAGGCACGTACATGGTTAAATGATACCATTGATAAAGACACGCAGCAAAAGGTGAAACACCTTATCGCACATAATCAGGAAGAACTTACCGAATGCTTTTACAAAAACCTTGAATTTGGCACTGGCGGGCTACGTGGCATCATGGGGGTAGGCAGTAACCGCATGAACAAATATACGGTAGGCATGGCTACGCAGGGTTTGGCAAACTATCTTAACAAAGTGTTTCCCACAGGCACCAAGCTCAAAGCCGCTATTGCTTACGATACCAGAAACAACAGTCGTTTTTTTGCACAAATCACTGCCGAGGTGTTATCTGCTAACAATGTTGAAGTTTACCTGTTTGATGATATACGCCCTACGCCCTTACTATCTTATGCTGTAAGAAAGCTGCAATGCCATACGGGTATTGTTATCACAGCCTCACATAACCCCAAAGAATACAATGGTTATAAAGTTTACTGGGAAGACGGCGGACAGCTTGTGGCTCCGCATGATAAAAATATTATGGGAGAGGTTAATGCTATTGAAAATTTTGCAGACGTCAATTTTAATAAGAAGCAGCACCTTATTCATAGTATTGGGGATGAGCTTGACAAGGCCTACATAAGTCAGGTCAAACAGCTTTCGTTTGCACCCGATATCATTGCAAAGCATAAGGATTTAAAAATAGTTTTTACACCTATACATGGCACGGCAGTTCATCTGGTACCTGCTTGTCTGAAAGCTTATGGGTTTAATAATGTGCATAGTGTTGAAGCACAAAATGTTGCGGACGGTAACTTTCCCACAGTTGAATACCCCAACCCGGAGGAAGCCAAAGCTTTACAAATGGCTCTTGAGGAAGCCGAAAAAATTGACGCAACTCTTGTTATGGGAACAGACCCGGACGCTGACAGGGTGGGTATTGCTGTAAAAAATACGGATGGAAAGCTTGTACTGCTCAATGGCAACCAAACGGCAAGTATTCTGATTTATTACTTGCTTAACAAATGGCATGAAGAAAAAAAATTGAGCGGCAAAGAGTTTACTGTCAAAACTATTGTTACCACTGAATTGCTCACCGAAATAGCGCGGCATTACAATGTCGAACAGTACGACGTGCTAACCGGTTTCAAGTTTATTGCTGAAATTATTAAGAAAAATGAAGGACACAAGAAGTTTATTGCCGGAGGGGAGGAGAGCTACGGCTACCTTGTTGGAGATTTTGTAAGAGACAAAGATGCTGTTATTTCCTGCTGTATAATAGCTGAAGCTGCTGCCTGGGCTGCGTCCCAAAACATGACACTTTATGAACTTCTTCTTAACATTTACTTAAAATTCGGCTTTTACAAAGAACATTTGATTTCTATAACCAAAAAAGGTAAAAGTGGCAGCGAAGAAATTGCGCTGATGATGAAAAATTACAGATCACATCCGCCTAAACACATCAATAAAGCTGAGGTCGTTCGTATAAAAGACTACCTGAGCAGTACTGATAGCGACACGCTAACAGGGACATCTGCCGTTATTGAACTGCCAAAATCTAATGTTTTGCAATTTTTTCTTAATGATGGCAGCAAAATTACGATACGGCCATCCGGAACAGAACCCAAAATAAAATTTTACTTTAGCGTCCATCAAAAAAATGAAAAAATTGAAAATTACGACACAGTAAATGCCGCTCTTGATAAAAAAATTAATAATATTATCCAGGATATGGGTTTGAAATAGTAACTTAGCAAGCACAATTTAAAAATACATTAAAAATATGAAGACAATACTTATTTTGATTTTAAGCTTAACCACCGTCAGCGTATTTGGTCAAAGGCGCTTTGAACAGTTTAAAGAAACTGACAACTTAATTTTTTCATACCGTTTCAAAAAGGAATGTTTTATAAAAAGAGACAGCCCTTTGCAACTGGTCTTGCATATACGTAATACCGGCAAAGAAGCGGTAGAGATTAATTTTACGCTCGATTATTATTGGGCTTTGCAGCATAAAGCAGAAAGTGAAAAAGTGACTTTGTGCATACGCCCCGGAAGAGTAAAAAGAGGAGGCCGAGCCGATTTGATATTTTCAACTGAAAACTTTACCAACGTCCAACTGAAAAGTGAAGATTTTAGCTTTGAAATAGAAGGCTTGAGTATAGAGCAAAAAGAAAATTGCAGGTAAAGATATAACATTAAAACATTAGATAATCATTGGAAAATAATACACCAAGCCCCAAGCAAAAAGCGCTGACTATCAATCTTGATGATAGTTTGTACGGCACCTTTGCAGAAATTGGTGCAGGGCAGGAAACTGCGCGTGCTTTTTTTCAAGCTGGCGGCGCCTCCGGAACCATTGCTAAAACAATATCTGCTTACGATATGGTGTTTAGCGACAACCTTTATGGTGTCAGTAAAAGTAAAAGGTATGTCAGCCGGGACAGACTTTTGCAAATGCTTGATGCAGAATATTATACACTTAACAATGTGTTGTCCGGTAATAAAAAGGACAATACCCGCCTTTTTGTTTTTGCAAACACCATTTCTGCACTCAATTACCGCAAAGATAATTTCTGCCATGGATGGATTGGCGTGCGCTTCCAGATAACTCCCGGCAGTAAGCCAAACGATGTCATATTACATGTGCGTATGCATGAAAATGACAATCTGTTACAACAAAAATCGCTCGGCATATTTGGGGTAAACCTTATCTATGCTTGCTTCTTTTATTATCAGCGGCCCAATCACTTTCTGAAAAGCCTTATGGATCATCTGACCACCGATCGTATTGAGGTGGACATGATTAATATGAGAGGGCCCGACATGAGCTATGTGGATAACAGGTTGCTAAGTGTTCAGCTCGTCAAAAATAAAATGACCGATGTGGCTATGTTCGATAGAAACGGGGACGTACAACAGCCTGCAGATGTTTTTTACAAAAAAAATGTTATGGTCATCAGAGGTTCCTTCCGCCCGATTACTTATGTAGGTTTCGACATGCTTAAATCCGGCTTTGCCCTTTTTAAGAAAGATGTCGGTTTCGATAAGAAAAAAACGGTCGTTTTTTGTGAAATTACTATGCGTAACCTCTTAAAAGAAGGCGACTTTGATGAAAGGGATTTTTTATCGCGTGTTGATTTACTCACTGGAATGGGGCAAAATGTTATGATATCAAACTTTAAAGAATTTTACAAGCTTACCGATTATTTGTCGCAGTTTAATATCAACCATTTGCGCGTTGTAATCGGCATCCTTACCCTTACCAAAATCCTTGACGAAAACTACTATAGCACCCTTAGCGGTGGTATCCTTGAAGCTTTGGCAAGGCTTTTTCGTAAAAACACACGCTTATATGTATATCCTGCTCTGGACAATAAAATGACAACAGACATACGCAGCCTCGACAACTTTGAAATTCCTGAAAATATCAAACATTTATTCCGACATCTGATAGAAAACCAACAAATGATTCCCATTAAAGATGTCAGACATCAAATCTTACATATTTTTTCTAAAGATGTGCTTCAAAAAATAAAACAAAAAGACCCCTCGTGGCAAAGCATGGTGCCTGTTTACATAGCAAAGCGCATCAAAGAAAAAAAACTTTTTATGTAAGCTTAAATACGTAAGAAAGCCGGTTATGATGTTTTGCATTACAAAGAATTCATGCGCTTTTAAAAACATTGAAAACCCGTCTGCCGACGGGCAAGATTGTAATTTTTTTGCTTCGCACAAGCCATTTTTTATATTTTTTTATCTACATAAACCAGTAGTTTGGTGAGGCTGTGCACATAACTGCCAAATTCATTGTCGTACCACCCAAATATTTTGACATGTGTTACAGGCAGGTTAATATCTTTGGCGCCTTCTATGCCATACTGCTTCAATATATCTGCTTTGAGGGGTAGAAAACCTGTTCTTGTGTGTGTCTCGTAACCTTCTATAATAGCAGCAGCCTTAAAGCCAATAAAATCGACAGATGTGTTTTGTATTTCCGTATAGTGGAGCAGTCCTTTTTGTGCCCCTTCGGCGGCTTGCTTATAAATGTTGTTGATTAATTTTCTGTTAATGACAGGTGCGTTTTTACCGTCAAGGCCTGCATTAAAAGTCAGGTTGAGAATAATCAGCGATACGGTGTTGGTAGGTATTCTGACGGAATCGGCCATAAAACCGATATTCTGAATTTCCGGTATCACATATTCTAATGCTTTGGCTGCGCCGGTTGTTGACAATATGATATTGTTAAAAACCGACCTGTTCTTCCTCAAGTCGCCGGTTGATGCTTTGGGTGTTGAATCCAAAACACTTTGTGTGTTTGTTGCAGCATGTATGGTGGACATAGAAGCGGTTAATATTTTAGAGGTCTGGTTGTGTTCGAGCAGCGGATTCATCATGTGCGACAAGCAAGTAGTAGTGCAGCTGGCAGCCGATAGTATATGGTGTACATCAGGGTTGAAATCCAAATGATTAATCCCATACACCATCATTAAGCTATCCGTCGGCATTTTGAGCGATTTATCTTTTATTTTAAATGGCGCACTTAAAATGACTTTTTCAGCCCCTCCTTCGAGATGCCCTCTCAGGCTGCCATTTCCCGAATCCGCACTTTGGGTAGGGTCCACAAACTGACCGGTACAATCAACCACTATGCGTACATTCTCTTTCTTCCAGTTAATATTTAGGGGGTTTCTTTCTTTGGTTAAAAATTTTATCAGAAAACCGTCCAAAGATATTATAGACTTCTCATAATCAATGATTTTAATGGAAAGCCCTTTCTTGTTTTGGCCATACAAAAATGGGTAAATACTGCCATAAGTACTGTCAGTTTCAATAGTATGAATAATATCCTCCAGCTTTTTACCTACCGCCCTGCCAATATTTATTACAGCACCATCAAAGTGCTTTTCTATAATCTGATTCCAAAGCATGAGTTTGCCTATGCGTCCAATACTGTTAATTCCCAGTAAGTTCTTGTTTTCCATGAGCTGATCCATAACAAATATTTTTTAATGATAAAAAAGAAGTTTTGTGAATACCTGCAAACCTAAGTATTTTTTTTGAAAATAAAAATCTCAATATTTTTTATTTGCTAATTCCTGGAGTAGAGCAGAGGAAGAGCGTTTGAGTTGGAGTGTGAGCAAAGTCGAAAGATTCTCCCCATCAGTTAGCTGGTGGGGCGGGCTACTTGATTGTGGACAGTGATAATTCCTATTATTAAATCAATTGCCATGATTTGGGGGTTACCTTATTTACATCTACAGTTTTTTATACCCCATTGATAGATAAAACCCATATTGTTAATGCAAGTAGGGGAATAAAAATCAGCAATGCAATTATTAAAGGTTTCGTATAACTTTTTTTATGATATTTGGTGTTTTTCCCAATGTATTTGTTCCAGAATATATTGTTTATAACCAAAGCACCAACTGCTGCTAATACAACTGTACCAGGAAGACCAGAATTTATAAGCTCTAAAATGTAAACTGATAAAACTGTATATAGAACTGCAAAAATAATTACAGGGACAATACCATTTTTTTTGTCAACTTCTTTCAGATTTATCGCAAAGAGGATACCACCAAATATTACAGTAAATAAAATCGAAAAGGTATAAATAACTTTTTGTGAGTATAGAGTTGGAGAGTTTTCATCAAGCTTAGGCTCATTTTTCTTAATGCTTTCGATAATTTGAGAATAATCATTTGTCTCAATTCCCCGATTTTGCAATTCAGTCAAAGCGGCTGTTACTTTTTCACTGATTTCTGTGTGGCGATTTTTAACAATCTGTGCAAGTTCTTTATGGCTTTATTCTAAAATATATATGAAATAAATACTATCTTTGTAAAAAAATCATACACATGACACCATTAAAAAGATTACACAAAGAGTTTCAAAAGCTTAGTGAAAGTGACAAGCAAGC
>PXBB01000164.1 GCA_003565735.1 Bacteroidales bacterium | reverse complement strand
TTGCCATCAAGGACCAGTCCGGCATTGTTAAGAGTGTTGAGAGCCCATTGCAGAAGGTACACCGCTTTATTGCGCTGTCCTATTTTTAGTGGGATGCTGAAAGCGTCCGGCAAGTTATCGTAAACGGCCGGCGAAGGGATGGTATGCGGCAGTCTTTTAATAGGTTCGTTAGTGTATGTGATGTTTTCCGGCGACCATTTATTTTTGCGCCAGCGGCTGTACATAATGACCGTCACTACCGAAGCAATGACAACAGCAACCAAAAGCCAGAAAATTTTTTTATTCATCATTTGAAAATCTTATTCATTGATTGTCCAATACAATCTGAATATCAACATTGTAATTATGATAAGGTAAAAAGCTATTTGAAGTTTTTTCTTCATTGTTTTTTTTTTAAAAGGTTTAATTGTTCATTAGTAAGCCCTCTTGTCAGCCAGTTTTTAACTTCGCCAACAGTGATGACCCCATCGCTGTTGATGTCCAGTCCCGGATTTTGCCGTGCAATAAGGTTTGCCGAAAGCCTGGGCGTTTGCAGTACCCAATCATCCGGCTTTCCAATAGCTGCCGGGAATAATGTAGCCAGGTAAAGATCGTAGAAGCTACGCAGGCGGTTTCTGTAGGGGCTGTAGTACTTTTCGACGTAGTCCAGTTGTTCTACATTGCTCATGTTGCGCAGTGCTTCCACCGAAGTGCCAAGACCTGCGGCCGTGGCCGGCATAAACTGAATAAGGCCAGTGGCATTGGTGATGCTGTTGACGGCACGGTGGTTCAGGCCCGATTCTTTACGCATGACAAGCATCAGCCAATTAGGATTTATGCCCAATCTTCTCGAAATAGTTCTTACTTTATGTAAGAACTCTTCCTTATTATGTGCAACCATCCCAGAAAATAATAATTTACTCATTTTTTACTTTTTTTAATAGCTTCTTTAAGCACTTTACCACCAAACCCCATTACTTTAAAAACGCTTTATGCGTTATCATCAGGATTAATCCAACGAGGAACAGTCCCATCATAAGCATGATGATGTCATTCCATCCGAAAGTAATTTTCATGTCTATGGGCACTTGAGGTATCTGTCCACGCTGAAGCAGTTCGATAATAGATAGGTTTTGTTCATTCATAATTAATAAAGATTAAGATTATCCATTCTTTGGTACACATAAGGTCTAATGAGATCCGGGAATCTGATCGGGAAGCCGTAATCTTGTCTTTCTATCCACTGTCTTAAGCCGCCTCTTTTGGCAGAGTGGTATTTTTGGTTGAAGACATCGTAAACAGCCACGAACATATCATCCGTTTGGAGGCTGACGAGCTGCAATAAAAGACCGTCTAGTCCTGGCTTGTCGAAAGTGAGACCTTTCATTTTAAGGAATAATTTATCAGCTAATATTTCGGGGTCGAATCCTTTGGGGATGCCTTTGCCACCGTGGGGGTAATCAACGATGGGCGGTGTGGCTGCCTTTTTATTTGCGCGTGCACGCCCGGTACTTCTGCCTACAAAATAGATGATGAGCAGTGCTATAAGCAGCGTCGGCAACAAAGTGATGTAGCTGATTTTCATATTACTTTAAGTTTCTGTTGTAACCGGTATATTTACCAATTTGATAAGCTGTAATGCTTATAATGAGGAAAGCCGCAAGCGCTATCCATAACATTTTGTTTTTATAGTTCATTTTTTTAATATTTTTTTCCAGAAAAACCACAAAGCAAGAGCGACAGCGGCAAAAATCAAAAGATTGGCGAAGTTAAATGTGGCGCTACCTGCTGTTGATACTGGCGTATTTGCCGGTGTTTTTTGGTCAGAGGTGTTGAGAATAACGCCCCATGTTTGGGGACCAACAATACCATCAATGGCAATGCCTGCATCGGTTTGGAATCTTCTGACAGCGGCTTCGGTATCCGGTCCAAAGATGCCGTCGATACCGGCCGTTCCGACACTATAGCCGTTATTAACCAGCCATTGTTGCAGAAATTGGACTTCATGTCCTCTGTCGCCACGTCTTAATGTGTTTTTCACAGTTTACGAATTAAGAAAATTATTAAAAAAGCAGCGAGGCCGTACATAAAAATGTTTATCCAGTTCCAAGAGGCGTATTGGTTGGATGATACATTTTGAGGTGGCACATCAGTGCTATGATTTTTAGAGTTATCCTCTTGGGTGCTGTCCGTTTTATTGATGTTGGGTTTAACCACGTCAATAAATCCGATGTTTTTTCGTTTAAGGAATTCCATCAGGTTGGCCAGGGGCACTGTTTCGACTCGTGAGTCTGTTTCAATGCCTGCTTTATTGATGACAGTATATCTGAGTCTTAGGTTGTAACGCGGGACAGCATCATCAAAACCTTTGTCGGCTGTACCGGCTTGTCTTTCAGAGAACCAGTGAGCGATAGATTGTGGAGGTTCGAGCAATCTGATAGAGCTTCCAGTAGCGATGATTTCATCTTCCAGGATATTTAAGATATTCTCAAGCCTTTGGCTTATTTGAGCGTCCGTAATGAAAACACTAGGAGGCAAAGGCGTGTTTTCAGAGTTTTCGTAGTCAGATCTGGTGGTGTACATGGTTATTTTATTTACGTTTTCTGATGTTGGGCTTGGGCAAAAATTTCAGATCAGGGAATAAATCTTTAAGTGAAATTTTGCCATGCGGCTTAGGCTTAGTAATTAAGCCATAAGCATAAATAGCAACCAACAGAAAAGCAATGATTAAAAATACTCTTTTCATTTAATTATTTTTTACTGTAGGCAAAGGCTATGCCGCCTGCAAGAATTAACAACAAAAGCGCCCAGAAAGCCATTGGGCTTAGGCCCATTATACGGTCTTCTTTAGGCATCATAAAGAAGCCACTTTGTTGAGGTGCACCTGCAGGAACATTAACATTATAGCCGGGTAGGTAGGCTGAATTAGTGTTTGGCTGCTGACCCCAGATATTAGAAGCTGTGCTTCCAAGTGTACCTATAACAGCAGCGATATCCGAGCCGCTTACGTTATCGCGAAACCAGCTCGAACCTTCATTACTTTGATTTAGATAATCAGACATTTTTAAATTATTTAAGGTTTAACATTTTTGGTTTAAATATGGAAATTAAAATACCGGCTACTGCTGTTGAAAGTAAGCCGTACAAAAGAAATTGCTGAGCATTAGAAGCCAAGCTACTTAAATTGAAATTAGGTAGAATGCCTGCGGTTGTCGGAAGTGTTTTTTGAGTTTCGCTAAGTTGACTGGCGTTAACATTAGCAATTTTATTTCGAGAAAAAACAATGCCGCTTTGTTCGAATATAAGACCGTTGCAAAAGTTTTATTTTCCAATTAGTTCAATATTTCCCCAAATTTTGAACTAATTTTTGCTTCAAATAATCATTTTTTTAATTTTTTATACGCATTTACGGCGTAATACT
>PXBB01000070.1 GCA_003565735.1 Bacteroidales bacterium | reverse complement strand
GCACCACGGCAGCCTTCGTTGCATTGGGCCGCAAGCTCGCCCGAGTGGCCTTCGCACTACTCCAGAAAAACGTCGAATTCGACGCAAATTTGCATATCGCGGGTTGACGGGTAACATAGAATCTATACGCAATCCGGCGACATCGCCGCGAACTCAGGCTTCAAATGCTCCCCCGAGCGCAGATCCAACTCGACCTGCTCCAACTCGATGCCCTTGGCTTCCAGGTACAAACTCACCCGCCGCGGACTCGGCGCCCAGGTACAGGTATATAACTTCATCCGAACCACCCTATCTTGCCGTCAATGTTGTGATCGAGTCTAACCGGGCTGCCTGCCTTCAACCGCCCGCGGCCCGGGCCTTGTGCCGGCACTTGTTCGCGGCGAAGGCGATGCCCTGGGCGTTGATGTCGAGGTCGAGTTTCAGGTGCGACCAGACGCTGTCGTTGCGGCCGAGGTTGCCATGGCCGTCGAGCAGGCCGGCGACGTAGTCGTACAGGCGCGCACGGCAATAGGCTTCCAGCTTCTGATCGGACCGATCACTGGACTCTGCGTCATCGCGCACCCTCTCGGCGAAATCCAGGTGGCGCGTGAGCTGGCCGGCCGCGGTCTTGATATCGGATACCGCGCCGAAGTGTGTCACGTAGAGGCAGCTCGGTTTTTCCTCGACCAGCCGGCGTACCGACTCGCGTGCCAGTTCCGGTTCGAAATCCGTCGGGCTGGTCGACGGGAAGGCGAAGGTCCCTTCGGCCTGCAGGGCCGGGTAGACCAGCCCGAAGGCATCGCCGGCGAAGATCGCGCCCGAGGCGCTGTCGGCAATGCAGAAATGATGATTGGCGTGGCCGCGGGTGTGCAGAAAGCGCAGCTCGCGGTCGCCGAAGCGAAGCGTCTGCTCGTCCTCCATGATTCGAACCCGCTCCTCCGCGACCGGCTCGATGGTGCCGTAGACCCGCTCGAACTCGTCTTTTCCGTAGACCGCCGAGGCGCTGGCGACCAGCTTCGTCGGATCGATCACGTGCGGCGCGGCGCGCGGGTGGGCCACGACGGTCGCATTCGGACAGGCCTGCGCCAGCGCCGACGTCCCGCCGGCGTGATCGAGATGCACGTGGGTGATGATCAGGTATTCGACCTGCTCGGGAGCCAGCCCCGATTTCTCGAGCGCGGCCAGCAGCCGCGGCACCGCGGCGTTGGTGTTGTTGTCGACGAATGCCGCACGGTCGCCGTCAATGATCAGGTAGGCGGCCGCGACTTCGGGGCGGTCGAGAAAATGCGTGTCGATGGTGTGGATGTCGCTCATGTTGCAAGCCTACCATCGGGAAGGCCCAGAGCGCCCGGGCCATTTGGCAAGGGCGATGCTCCGGAAAAGACCGCAGACTTGCCTCAGCTCATTCCGCTGCCGGCAAGTCCTCGAATCGATCACGAAAGATCGTCGGTTCCGGTCCGGACAGGACGGCGACATGGAGTTCACGACCACTGGTGGCGCTGGTGGCCACGAAAAAGAGCTGTTCGCCCACTACCGTGAAAAACTCCGGGGAGCTATCCGACGGGCCGATCCACAGATCCTTCACCATGAAGGTGCCGGCTTCGGTGCCATCCGTCGTCCACAGTTCGCGTCCGGCGCTGCCATCGGTCGCACCGAAATAAAGGCGTCCGGCAAATTCCACCGGGGTGACGTTGGAGAACAGTCCCGAGGATGACCCGGGGTTGATGTCGCGTACCATCTGCGTGCCGGCCGCCGTGCCGTCGGATTTCCACAACTCGGATCCGTGGATGTCATCATCAGCCACGTTGAACAGCTGGTTGTCGAATGCCACGGTTCCCTGGCCGGTGCTCAGGCTGTCGCTGGCGTTGCCATTGATGTTGGCAACCAGGTGCGTTCCCTCGGCCGTACCATCGGTGACCCAAAGCTCGCGTCCCGTCTCCGGGGTCCAGGCGCTGAAGAACACGCGATCCCCGACAACCTGGTAGTTGAGCGGGTTGCTGCCACCATCGGGATGAATATCCTTGAGCATCATCGTGCCGGCCGGCGTCCCGTCGGAGATCCACGGTTCACGATTGGTCTGACCCGTCCCGTCATCGGCGTTGAACAGGATCCGTTCTCCAAAGGGCGTGAACGAATGGGGCTGACTGCCATCCTCGCCCGGGTTGATGTCCTTGAGTAGGCTGATCGAGCCGTCGTTGTCATCGTAGACCCAGGGTTCCGCGCCGGTGTTGCCGTCATCGGCGCGAAAGAAGAGCTTGTCGCCCAATGCTTGCAATCGGGTCGGATTACTGTTCGCACCAGGCCGGAGGTCCTCGACCAACTGGGTCCCGGCAATGGTGCCATCGGAGACCCATAACTCCAGCCCCGAATTGCCATCATTGGCCCGGAAGAACACCCGCTCGCCGACGGCCGTGATGTGGGCAGGGCTGCCGCCCAGCGAGTTGATCGGAAGAATGTTCGTCCCCTCGGTGGTTCCATCACTGACCCACAGCGACGAGCCCAGGTCGGGATCGTTGGCAGAAAAGAACAACTGATCGCCGGCCACGGTCAGATCCGACGGATTGCTGCCGAAGGAACTCGAGGGTCGAATGGCGATGACCTGTTCGGTCCCCGCTTCGGTCCCATCGCTCATCCACAGCTCACGACCATCGACATCGGCCGAGAAATACAGCTTTCCGTTGAACGGGGTCAGCACCCGCGGCACCGAGCCTTGTTCATCACCGGTCAGGTTCGCCACCAGTGAGATATCCAGCAACTCATTGTCTGCGTGGACCGAAGGCAGTGCCAGCAGGAAGTACATCAGCCCGAAAAGGGGAATGGCCAGGCGTGGGAAACGGTAAGGGTTCATCAAGGTACAGCCTATGAATGGGAGTCTTCTTCTCGGTGGTTACGCGAACGGCTGGAATTCGAGGACATGGCCGGGCCAATCACGCCCGTCGTGGCCAGCAAGTCAGAGGCGGCCAGCGTTTTGTGCGTGCCGGCCTTCCGGAGCCTGATTCGCTCCAGCATTTCTTCCGTTGATGGCCGGGTCGCCATGACTTCCAGTTGCTGGCGCAGGAATTCCTGCATGGATTGCCCTCGGCGCGCCGCGCGGGCTGCCAGCTCATCACGCACGCTCGTCGGGACATTACGGACGGTGATTTGAACGTTCATCGGAAGACGATAAGGACTGTGCACGCAAAATGCAAGCAAAAAACCAGAAGCAAAAAACCAGGACAGGCAGGATCTGAAAGCTCCCGTCTTCCTTGTTCGGTCGCCTCGGCCGAGGTTAGGCTGTTGTCGGAGTTGAGCTGGAGTTGTAAAATTGACAAATGCAAATTGTCGTCGACTCATCCGTGTTTCTCGCCGTCGCGCTGGACGAGCCGGATCGTGACTGGCTGGTGGAGGTCACCAAAGGGGCTGAGGTCTGTGCTCCTGAGCTAT
>PXBB01000148.1 GCA_003565735.1 Bacteroidales bacterium | reverse complement strand
CAGACTGGAAGCTGATACATTTTACCCATCCTTATTCTTTGCGATAAAGAATAATATTTACCTTGTTGAAGTAAGAAACACATTCATTAATATCAAAAAAATCTCTTATGAATCGTAGTGCATATTTGTTCATTTTTTTTTTGTTAGCATTTGTAATAACATCATGCCAACAGAAATTTAAAGATGAAGACCTCATAATACATTATATTCAGGAAAATTCAGAAAAGTTTGATAACAGTGATGATTTTCATGTCCTAACGATTCGTTTTGCACCATTAGATTGTTATGCCCAGATATTTGGATATGATGTAGAAAAAACTATCCAACAGGTTGCCGACTCGTTAAAAACGGAAAAATTATTTGTTCTATACGATAATGCCTATGCATTTGTTAAAGTTGATAAAATTTCAAGAGAGCATAAGGTCAGATATGTAGAAGAATCTTTTAGAACCCTTGATGCTTACGCATTCCCATACACCCCTCATGTGTTTCATATAAAAAACAACAGCATAAGAAATTGGCAAAAAGTCGTTTATAAATTCGGACAAAATAGGAAATGATACTTTTTTAATGAAAGAACTGTGGGCAATAAAAAAATAAAAAGTACATTATTAAAAATATCTTTGCATAAAAACAAAAGCTCACTGTATTTTTAACTTTAAACCTATGATAATCAAAACAGCCCAGACTCTTTTACTTATGATTTTTTTGTGTAAAAGTCTTGTGTATGCTCATGATGAATTCGAACCATTAGCGTCTCCTGAAAGTTTTAAAGAACAACTGCAAGAAATATCAAAGCAGACCAAAACCATTGCCAGCGATTTTATACAAGAGCGTCACATCAGCATGATGACCCAAGCTATTGTCTCAGAAGGTTATTTTCGCTTTAAGCGTCCGGCTTCTGTAAGGTGGACATATACTAAGCCATACGCGCAAACCATCGTAATGGTACGCCACAGGATTTACGTCAGCAGTGATGATAAAACTTCGAGCTACGATGCCCAAGCAAACCAAACATTCAGTGCCCTGGGAGATGTCATGTTTCGATTTATTCTAGGCGATTTAAATGCTGCTGAAAATGATTACCTCATTGCTTACTACGAAAGTCCTACAAGCTATTTTGTTAAATTAAGACCTAAAGGCAATGATAACCCATATGCCGGTGCTATCAATTTGTATTTCGATAAGAAAGACCTCAGTTTATCAAAAATTATAATGTACGATTCTGATGAAGACTTTACAAGTATCAGTTTTATAAACAGAAAAATAAATGAACGTATAGCTAATGATGAGTTTAAAATTGATTGAATAAACTAATGGCTTATCATAACGCAAATGCTATTTCATGAAATAGGTTGTCATAAAGTTCTTTTAATTTTTTTACGATTTTGTGCATCAGATAGGCCTTATACGAAAAAAAACGAAACATTTTGTTTCGTTTTTTAACTGTTTTCGTGATCCCGAAAGGATTCGAACCTTTGACCCACAGCTTAGAAGGCTGTTGCTCTATCCAGCTGAGCTACGGGACCGTAATGTAAGATGATTTTGTGTCGGGGTGGCAGGATTCGAACCTGCGACCTCCTGCTCCCAAAGCAGGCGCGATAACCGGACTACGCTACACCCCGATAAGAAAAAGAACTCTGGCGGAGAGAGGGGGATTCGAACCCCCGGTACCGTTACCGGTACGGCAGTTTAGCAAACTGCTGGTTTCAGCCACTCACCCACCTCTCCTTTTTCGAGTTGCAAAAATACAAAAAGATTTTACATCGGCGCACTTTTTTAGTTTTTTTTATTTTTAAATCATGTAAGGTGTTGTGAATGAAAAATATAAACAAGAAATTATCGCATTTGAAGCTACGGTCCGTGAAAACGAACTTTGATATTTTAAATCCCAAAGTTATTCTACGCTGATACTAAGAACCACTTCATTGATATTGAAAATATTGTCTCCAATTTTTTCACAAGATGTACATATTTTATTAGCAAAGAAGCCTGATTTGAATTTTTTAGAGCTTTTTTCAAATTTTTCGTAAAGGTTGTCTCTTATTTGATCACGGAAGGCATTGATACGGTTCTCTATATCCACAGCCTCATTGATATATTCTTTATTTTCAGTTTCCAGTATCTTAAACATGATATCAAATGCTTCCTCAACTAAATCAAACATAAAATCAATTTTGGCTTTCTGTTTAGAAGAAAAGCTTATATCCTCCCTTTGTATTTCTCTAATTAAGTTGGCAGCTTTATTGCAGGTATCACCAATTTTTTCTATCTCTATGCTAACAATGCGTAAGCGTCTAATTCTTTCTTTGGCAAGAGCACTAACCTCCTTATTTGAAACATTTACCAGATACTCAGTAATTTCTTGCTCTACCTTATCAACAATTTCTTCATATTTGATAACCCGCTTTAAAATATCATCTCTTTTGGCTTCATTTTCTTCACGCATAAGCTCCTCAACAAAAGAAAACATCTTTTTAGAAATATGTGCATACTTAATGGTTAAGTTTTTGGCCTCTAACAAAGAAAGTTCAGGTAATTGCATTAATCCAAAGCCCATATATTCAATTTGTTTCTTTTCCTCTTCTTCTTTTTTAGGGGGATACACCAACTGTGTTATAGTCAGAATAATACGTGCAAACCATACCAGAACCAGTGTGTTGATGATGTTGAAACTGGTATGAAATATGGATAATGCATAAGGGATTGATTCCGGATTTTCCATGGGTGAGTTTGCACCAATTTTTAACATAAAACTATCAATACCCGACAAATATCTGTTAAAAAGAAATAGAATCCAGATAATACCAAAAATATTAAATATCGTGTGCGATAGTGCTGCTCTCCTAGCTTCTGCATTACCAATCAAACTCGCCAGATTGGCTGTTATGGTGGTGCCGATATTTTCCCCAAGGACTAATGCAGCACCTTCTGCAAAACCTATCCACCCATTGTTGCACATAACCAAAGTTAAAGCCATTGTAGCACTTGATGATTGGAGTACAATCGTGAGTATAGTCCCTAAGGCTATGAAAATAAAAAGGTTGCCATAACCGCCTCCCGTAAAATTTTGCACAAAATCAAACATCCCGGGATTCTCTTGCAGGTTAGGAACCGACTCTTTAAGAAGCTCAAGGCCCATAAATAATAAAGCAAAGCCTATGAGTATTTCAGCTAAATAATTGTTTCGAAGCTTTTTTGAAAATAAAAAAGGAAAACCTATACCTATAATTGGTAAGCTAATAGCTGCTATATTTACTTTGAATCCTAAAATAGATATTAACCATGCTGTTGTTGTCGTTCCAATATTAGCACCCATAATAACGCCCAATGCCTGGCTGATATTAAAAAGACCGGCATTTACAAAACTTACTACCATTACTGTTGTTGCCGATGATGACTGAACCATTGTTGTTATAAATACACCGGTAAGAATAGCAAAAAAACGGTTTTTCGTCATACCAGCAAGAATAGAGCGCAGCTTCTCACCAGCTATCTTCTGAATACCCTCGCTCATCATTTTCATGCCAAATAAAAATAAGCACAAAGAACCAATAAGCGTAATAAAATCAAATAAAGTATAGCTCATTTAACTTTTAATTTTTTTTGCCAAAATTAATTCAGTTTTTCAAATTTGTAACCATTTTTTAATACTTTTTTAATTTAGTTTTAAACAATTTTTTCAAAAATATGTTAATGCTTTTCAGTACAAATACTTTTTTTTGAAATGGAGTAAAAAAAATTTGCTCGCCCCCCCTGAATTGAGACAAAAAATTACCCAGTCACTCCTCTCTATTAAGAAAAGTTCAATTTAACATATTTTAAAATTTGGTGTCGTTAATTATAGTTATTTTTGCAACTGTTTTATATGAAACTAAACATGAAAAACTCAGATTCCATAAGTACGCTATATCTTCTTTTTAAAAAAGCTGAGGATGCTTTAGACAAAAAGTTGCAGTGTTTTTTTGGAGCGTCAAATGCAGACTTAAACTTAGAGCAATGGCTTGTTATTGATTTGCTATATCACAAGGGAAGCATGACACAACAAACACTGGCCAACCTGTTGCACAAAGACAAAGCATATGTCACCCGCACAATCGACTTTTTGGAGGCTAGGCAATATATAAAACGTATTCCTTGTAAAAAAGACAGACGCAACAAATACGTCAGACTTACACCTGAGGGTAAATTGTTTTATGGCAACCACCGTCATGTTAACCAGGAAATGGTAATAGCCATTCATGAAACATTTACTACCGGGGAAATTCAAATATTTGCTGAAGGTCTGAGAAGTTTCAAAAAAGGAATAACTGAGTTAGAAAAAAATTAAACACTAAAAAAAATTAACATTATGAAAACATTAGTAATAATTGGAAGTCACAACAAATCAAGTTTTAACAATTCAATAAAAGAACGGGTTGTTGAGGAACTCAAACAAAAGAATCATGAAATTATTGTCAGAGACCTGTATGAATTACAGTTTGACCCTGTTCTGACGACAAAAGATTTTGAGCGATTACAAACAGGGAATCTTCCCTCAGACATAAAAACCGAACAAGATTATATCAGTTGGGCAGAAAAAATCGTAGTTATTTACCCGGTATGGTGGACAGGTTTGCCGGCAATTTTAAAGGGTTATTTTGACCGCGTATTGCTGTATGGTTTTGCTTATAAGTTTGATGATAAAGGTCTTGTGAAACTTTTAGAAGGTAAAGAAGCCTTGATTTTCAGCACATCAGGTATGCCTAAGGAGGCTTACGAATCCATAGGAATGTACGATGCAATGAAATTAACATCCGATACCGGCATTTTTGATTTTACAGGTATAAAGGTAAAAAAACACATCTTTTTCCCATCTGTTACCAGTGTTAGCGATGATGTGCGTAAAACATACCTTGAGGAAACAGCCGAAGAAATCAAAAAATTTTAGTTATGGCTACTGAAAATAAAACTGCAATTGTTACAGGGAGCACATCGGGAATTGGCCGTGAGACAGTTAAAGCATTAGCTAAGGCCGATTACCATCTGGTGCTTCCTGTACGTAATATGGAAAAAGGCAAACAGCTCAAAAAAGAAATTGAGGCACTTTATAGTTCTCAACAAGTCAGGTTGGTAGAATGTGATTTAGAATCGTTGAAAAGCGTGCAAAATTTTGTTGAAGTTTTCAGAGCTGAATACACACAACTTCACTTGCTCATTAATAATGCAGGCGTATGGTTTTCTAAAAGAGAACTAACCGAAGATGGTTTTGAGAAAAATTTTGCAATAAACCACCTCTCTCATTTTTTACTTACAAAATCTTTGCTTGACATTATAAAGAAAACACCAAAAGCTCGCATTATTAATGTAGCATCGGAAGCACACAAGTTTGGACAAATAAACTTTAATGATTTACAAAGCGAAAAGTCATTTAGTAGTTTTAAGGCATACGGTCAGTCGAAATTGGCAAATATTTTATTTACAAGAAAACTTTCAAAAATACTTGAAGGGTCTGGTGTTACTGTCAACAGCCTGCACCCCGGCGTTGTCAACACCAGCCTTTTTGATAAAATGAACGGACTTATAAAGTCAATCTTCAAATTTTTCATGATTACACCGGAGAAAGGAGCCGCAACAAGTATTTATCTTGCCCTTTCGGATGAAGTTGCAAACAAAACCGGACTGTATTTCAAAAAATGTAAGGCCATAAGCCCTCATAAAAATGCTCTTAACACTACTGATGCGGAAAAACTTTGGGAAATAAGCTTAGAACTAACTGATTTAAATTAGCTTTAAACTTTAGATTCTGCCTGCTTTTTGTTAGTATGAAATGAAGTGTCAAATTTGTTCTCAAAAATGATTCAATGGTATAAATCTATTAGCAGTAGATTTACGAATCATTCAGTAAAACACTAACAGCCAATTCGTAGCCTTTAAGGCCAAACCCTATTATAACGCCTTTGCATTGACTGGCAATAATCAAATCCTGTCTGTACTTATCACGTGTGTATATATTTGAAATATGCACCTCAACCACAGGAATACCAATTGCCTCAACGGCATCGCTTATTGCTACAGAGGTATGTGCGTAAGCTCCCGGATTTAATATTACTGCATCGTGCGTTTGGTCGCTACGATGTAAGCAATCAATTATTTCACCCTCTATGTTAGACTGATAATAATCAATTGTGTGTTTTGGAAACTTTTTTTTCAACTCACTAAAAAATGTATCGAAAGACCTTGTGCCATATGTTTCAGGTGCTCTTTTACCTAAAAGGTTCAAGTTTGGGCCATTAATGATGATGATACGCATAATTGAATATTTAATAACCGATATTATTGTCTTACAAACTTATAAAAAAAAAGACTAAGAGCTGCATTTTTTTATAAGCCAATATGCTGCTTTATGACTAAAAATTTATTGAAACTTTTTTATGGATTTTTACATAATTAGCTATAATGTAGTGACAGAAATTCATACAAAGACTTTGAACCAACAAATAAATCAGTTTTTTTGCAAAACTGTTTGCTTGACAACATTTTTTTTTTTAGATTTGTAATTCCTTAAGTAAATGATAAACCACCAAAGTCATATGCAAATCTTTAAGCTGTTTTTTTCATTGTTATTTCTATTTTTCATGATTATAAATTTGGGTGCTCAACCTCTTTACATCAATGAATTTATGTCTTCCAATTCAACATACATGGCAGATGAAGATGGGGATTATGAGGATTGGCTTGAGATTTATAATGCAGATACCGTAGCTATTAATTTAATGGGCTATGGCTTAACCGATGATTCATTAAATCCTTACAAATGGGTTTTCCCGGATGTAAGCATACAGCCGGGAGGTATTTTGTTGGTTTGGGCATCGGGTAAAAACCGTTCAGTAACGGGTATGCCATTGCATACCTCGTGGCGTATAAGCAGAACAGGAGAAGCCTTAATGCTAACAGACACAAACGGTGTTATTGTTGATTATATACCACCGGTTTACCTACTAACAGATATTTCTTATGGAAGATACCCTAACGGGCATTCTATGTTTTATTATTTCGATCAGCCGACAGCAGGCACAAGTAATTTATATCCCGGTTTTGAAGAGTTATTAACAAGTTTGCCTTTATCGCATGAACCAGGTTTTTACACCGATTCGTTCTATCTAAAAATAACACCTACCGATACCAATAGCATGGTTATTTACTATACTATGGATGGGTCTGTCCCAACAACCAACTCAGCTGTTTTCCCGGATTCTTTATTGATATATGATAGGGCCCATGAACCCGATCAGATATCAGCAATTCCAACAACATTTCCAACAGCATCACCCTCCTTCAGATGGTATCCTCCCATGGATACTGTTTTTAAAGGCACCAATATCCGCTTTAAAGTTCTTAAGGCTAATGCCTTAAGTCCAAAAATTTTCACAAAAACCTTTTGGGTATCACCCGACATGGACACCAGATATGACATCCCTGTTATATCAATATCTATGGAAGAATCTGCATTATTTGGCAACTCCGGCATTTATACACATTTTAACGCCAGAGGCATCTATTGGGAGCGCGATGCACATATGGAATTTTTTGAACCAGATGGTCAACTTGGATTTTCAACAGATATGGGCGTTCGTATTCATGGCGGCAATTCCAGACGCTATGCTTTGAAAAGCTTTCGCTTGTACTTTAGAAATCAATATGGGAAAAGCGGTATCGACTATCCCATATTTCCGCAGAACCCAGATATTACCCACGAACGACTCATTCTTAGAGCAGGGGGTTCCGACTGGCATAAAGCTTTCTATAGAGATGCTTTTGTTCAAAGTATTATAGAGCCTTTTTCTGATGTTGCAACACAATCATACAGGCCATCAATTGTTTTCTTGAACGGTGAATATTGGGGTATTATGAATATCAGGGAAAGGTATGATAATAATTATATTGAAAACAATTATGGCTATACTGATATTGACATGCTATACAGGCATGGCCTTGTTGAATATGGCAATTCAGTTCATTATAATGCGCTGCTTAATTTTTTCAACACGCAATCATTAGACGATTCTATAAACTATGCTTATGTAAAAACTCAAATGGATGTGGAGAATTTCAGAGATTATCACATACTGCAAATTTTCTCGATGAATACAGATCAACCTGGCAAGAATGTTCGATATTGGCGCCCCCAAACAGCCTATGGTAAATGGCAATGGCTTTTGTACGACTTGGATGACTCATTTGTTTTCGGGCCTCACAATAACTACTACCGTAATGGTTTGGTTTTTTGCATTGGACTGGACTCACTAAGTGACCCTCACGTTAATATGGCTTCACCCCCACCCTCGTGGGCACCCAATGGCCCTACACAAACATTCCCTTTGCGTGCATTAATAGTAGGTAGCTCTGAATTTCGCACCGATTTTATTAGCCGTTTTGCCGACTTACTCAACACTGCCTTTAGAACAGAGCGCTTGCACTTTTTAATAGATTCTTTTCATAACGGAATAGATGATTATCTTTACGAGCATTACAGGCGCTGGCATCGTCCAACACCTGCAATGTATAATACGCATATTAACCACCTTTACAACTTTTCAGAAAAAAGGGCACACTATATGCGCCAGCATATTCTGTCCTTTTTTGAGTTACCCAATGATACATTTATGCTCCAGCTTGATGTGTCAGATACAACCCACGGTTTTATACAGGTCAACACAGTTGAAATTGCTAAAGACGCACCCGGTTTCTTTAAGAACCCCTACCCCTGGGAAGGAGTTTACTTCAAAGATATTCCTGTTGAAATAACGGCACATGCTGAGCTGGGCTATATTTTTTCTCACTGGATTGGTGCAGGCAGTCAGGATAGCACATGGGCTACTATAAAATCATATTACCACACAGATACTGTAGCTTTGACTGCTGTTTTTATAAAAGACCCCCTGTGGGGATCGGATTCAACAGCTATACACTATTGGCATTTTAACGATTTACCTTCAGGTAAACTCCGAAACGTATTCGCTGACAGCAGCAGAGCAGGACTTGGGCACATTCAATATACTGGAGATAGCGATGGCTATATGGATGCTGTAAATGCAGGCACCATCCTCAATGTTCATTTTGATGCGGATGAGGGTAAAGGGCTCAGGGTAAGAAACCCTTCTCACAACAGAACACTTGAGTTTGCATTACCTACTGTAGGTTTTAAAGATATCAAATTCCGCTATGCGGTTTACAGAACAAATAATGGTGCTCAAAATCAGCTTGTACAATACAAAACAGGCCCCGAATCAAACTGGATAAACATAAATGATACCATCACAATTACACAGGAATATCAATTACATCTTATCGACTTTTCTCATATTGAAGAGGTCAATAACAACCCCTTTTTCAAGATCAGGATATTGTTTTGCGGTGTTAACGCCGATACCACCTCAGGCAACAACAGGTTTGACAACATCTCATTATCAGGAGTTCCCTATCATTGTTCAAAACAATTGATACATTACTTCCATTTTAATAATTTACCAGAGGATACAATTACCAATGTTTACGCTGATGAAAGTTTAACGCTTACACCGGCTTCTATAACATATCCTGGATTTGGCAACGGCTATATGGACAAAGTGAGTAATGGAACACTCCTTAACACTCATAACAACGAAGAGTCTGGTTATGGTTTAAGGGTGAGAAATCCCTCTCATGTCAGAAGTTTAATCATTTCTTTACCTACTGAAGGAGTGTTTGATGTAGGCTTTTCTTATGCTGTACGTCGTACTACTAATGGTGCACAAAATCAAACATTATATTATAGAAACGACTCACTTAGTCCATGGCTACTCATAGAAGATTCAATACCTGTACTTGAAGAATATCAGGTCTTCAATTATTGCTTTGAAGCTATTGAAGAAGCCTCAAACAATCCCAATTTTCAGGTTCGTATTGATTTTACAGGTATAAATGCAAATGCAACTTCAGGTAATAACAGATTTGATAACATTTTGCTGTATGGAAGTAAAATCATGGTTGATACTATAACTGACAGTTTTTGTTTAGGTAGCAGTTATGATTATTATGGCAAAGAGTTGAAAGAGGCTGGTTACTACACGCATATTTTCCAGGATAATAATGGCTGCGACAGCTTGGCGCTTGTACTGGATTTGGAAATATATGAAATTAACTCTTACTTGTTTGAAACAATTTGTGATGATTACTATATATTTAACGGGGATACCATTACACTATCAGGCATATATACTGACACACTGCAAACAATAAACGGGTGTGACAGTGTGCTGTATCTAAATCTTGAAATCATTGAAATTGACACGACGGTTATCTTTTATAACAATGGTCTTTTGGCAGTTGATAGTAATGCAAACTTTTACCAATGGCTCGATTGCGACAATGGTTTTCATTTAATAGGTGGTGCAAATGATCAATTCTTCTTACCGGAACATAATGGCAGTTATGCTGTACACATAGTTAAAGACAGCTGCTTTGCAATATCCGATTGCCATAACTTTACATCTAGTAGTGTACTATCGAAAGATTTACGTCAGCATTTTAATGTGTATCCCACTTTGTCTGATGGATATTTTACAATTTATTACAGTGCAGATGCCATTCAAAATATAAAAATCAGGATACTGAATTCTATAGGGCAAGTAGTTTATAAAAAAGCTTTGGGTCGCACAAAAAGTTTCAAAAAGAACGTTAACCTTTCAGATCAGGCAGCAGGAACATATATGGTACATATAACATTTAATGACCAAACTCACACCAAGAAAATCATTATAGCACCATAATTAATAAGAACTACCAAAACCAGAAATCACCTGGGATGATACCTGACTGAAAAACATCTACCTCTACTCCATTAGCACTATAGCGGTAAACCACACCCCTTTGAACATAGTCAATGGCATCCGAAACATATACATCACCGGAAAATGGACAAACACCCAAGCCATAAAAATTGTTATTTTGGGAAGTTATAAAATTTTGGGTGGGTAATTCGTCAGCATCAATTGGCATACGATACACATGTTCATTTAAAAAATAGAGTGTATCAGCTCTTGCATTAATTTTTAGGCGCCACGGCAAATCATTTTCATCCTGAAAAACAAACTCTTTTTCAACAGCATGCGTTACCGGGTTAATGCGTAATAAGCGGGCTTTCTTTTGGCCGTTTAAGTCGCTGCATAAAACCCACAACTGAGCATTAGCGTCTTCAACTATACTATTTGATCCTAAACCGGCATATATACTGTCAACAACTTCATCTTTTGCTGTATTAATCACATAAATATAGGTGTTCTCCTGGTTGGTAACAAAAGCTTTTCCGTAAATGTTCAGCATTTGTTCACTCCATCCTGCATAATTAATTGTTTTGCTTACGCTTTGTGAAGTAAGGTTAAGGACGGATATTTGGCCTGCATACAAATCGCTGATGTAAGCTTTTGATAGGCTGACAGGCAAAAAATAACGCGGTGCTATAAAACCACTTATTGTTGCTTCTGATTCAAATGTGTAGGCATTAACAACTTCAATATTTCCAGAATTGTTCAATACCATATACGCCTTACCGTTAAAAACATGAATAGACTGGCATACATCGCCCAAAGGCCTGTTGTTAACATTCTCAAAATAATTATTCACAGCATTTCTGCTGTCCGGCTCATAAAGCGTAATTGAAGCATTGCCAAACTGAAAGTTGCCTTCGTTAGTAATAAAAACACCTCTTTGACCGACAAGAATGTTATTATTTGGTGTTATAACAGGCCTGTCATCCTTACAAGCTGTAACAAAGACGCCATAAAAAATCAACAGAAAGGCAACTTTATACAGCCCCTTTATTTTAAAAATCATAGATTAAACTATTTCCAAAGACCTCATAAACTATCTGCTTTTATCCGGACCTTCCGGTATATCTGGAAGTGGCGTGAAGTCTTTCAGAGCATTAAGAATTTCTTCAATAGCCCTGTCAAGCTGGTCATCTTCTCCCAAATATTCTCTATGCGGACAGTTGTCAATTTCAATATCGGGTTCTACACCCCAGCCTTCAATAATCCACTCACCTGTTACGGCATCGTAAGAAGCAAATTCGGGCTTATTAAGGATGGCACCATCAATAAATGGGTGTGTTCCTCTGATACCTACAACGCCGCCCCATGAACGAACACCAATAACCGGTCCGAGGCCATATTTTTTTACACCGTAAGGAAAAAGATCACCATCAGAAGCTGAATACTGATTGATAAGAACCGCAATTGGCCCAAGCATCATTTGACGGGGTGTTTGATACGGTATTTGTGCATTACGTAACATATTGGCCCTTTGTACCCTGCGCTGCAAACGTTCGAGTATCATAGGTGAGACATTACCTCCTCCATTTCCTCTATCATCAATAATAAGGGCTTTTTTGTGAAGCTGTGGATAAAAATGTTTGACAAACTCATTCAAACCACCTGGCCCCATGTCAGGAATATGAATATAACCCACCTTACCATCTGTTGCTTCACTTACCCTACGAATATTATTTTGCACCCAATTGTAATAATAAAGTTCTGATTCATCGGCAATGGGTTTTACTATATACTTCTCAGCACCCTCACTCCTAGGGCGATTGTTAACCGTTATTTCTACCGGCTTATTGGCTTTATCGACAAGCAATTCGTAAATGTTTGAAACATTTTTCAAGTCGTTACCATTGATCGCAATAATATAATCTCCTTCGTTCACATTAATGCCTTGCTCTGTCAGAGGCGATCGTAATTTGTTGGACCAGTTGGCACCTTCCAAAATCTCTTCCACTTTAAAATAGCCTGAAGCATCTTTGCTAAAACTGGCACCCAACAATCCCAGAGGTATTCTTGTAAGATCCGGCAAGTCGCCACCATTAACATAAGCATGCCCCACATTTAATTCGCCAATAAGTTCGCCAATTACATAGTTCAGGTCGTGTCTGTGATTTACATAAGGCAAGAACACTTCATATTTTTCTTTCATGGCTTCCCAGTCAACGCCATGCATATTTTCCACGTAGAAAAAGTCGCGCATCTGGCGCCAGCTTTCGTAAAATATCTGAGCCCATTCTTCTTTCAGGTCAGGCCACACTTTCATATTGGACAAGTCAACTCTGTCGCTTAATGAAACAGGATTGGCAGGTGTATTTATGACAAAATACTGCTGTCCGCGTGCCACAACCATTTTCTTTTTATCATGACTGATACTAAAGTTTGTACATTCAACAATTTCTTTTTCTTTACGTTCATCCAGGTCGAACAGCATTAATGCTCTTTTACCTTTTTCTGTATCATTTTTCATATAATACACCTTGTTATCCCATGCCTGAATGTTATAGTAGTTTGCCACATCAATAGGCAGTGACAAAACTCTGGAAGGCAGGTTGTCAGTATGAACGGTTATATTTTCCAAGTCAATTTCATTTTCACTTTGTTGGTCGTTACCATTAACCGAAACTTCATTATTTCTATGAGCAAAAGGATTGGGAGTCTCCTTTGATAAAGTAACGAAATAAACTCTTGCCATTTGATTATAAGCGTGGTTCCATTCTGTACGGCTATAAATAGGTTCGAAATCTCTATCGGATACAAAAAACAAATACTTACCACACCTACTAAAAGAAGTGCCATAAGATCTGTGCCAAATATCGCTTACATCATATGATTCTTTTTTATCAAGGCTGTAAAGCTTAACAGATGATAAACCATTTCTTTCACTATTGGTATAAGCTATCCAACGGCTGTCCGGGCTCCAGTCGAAATCTGAAAACTCCCATATTTTATTATGGGCTACTTCTGTGACGCGCTTAGAATTAATATCTACATAGCGAAGGCGCATTTTTTTATCGCTCCAAAGAAGGTAACGGCTGTTGGGCGACCATTTCATATTAAAGTAGTAAGTATCAACCCCTTCGGTAATTTGCACAGCTTCTTCGCTTCCATCTTGCTTATGAATGTATATCTCAAACTCACCACTTTTATCGCTCATATATGCAATATACTTTCCATCAGGAGACCAAACAGCACTTCTCTCGTGAATGCCTGATGTTTGTGTAAGATTTCTAGTAATGCCTTCTTCAGAAGGTACCGTAAAAACATCGCCCCTCGCGCTAAAAACCAAACGTTGACCGTCGGGAGATATATCCGCATATTGAATATTTTTTGACGCATCTTTTTGTGCAGAACGTCCTGGTAATATGTCATCTTTAATAAATATCTCTAGCTTTTCTGCACGTTGGATACCAACATCAAACACATATATATAGCCGGCTTTTTCAAAAACTATAGCGTCTGTGCTATGTGATGGAAACTTAATATCGTAGTTGGTATAATTCGTCACTTTTCGAGTGCTCCCATTATCCTTATTATAAGCAAAAAGGTTCATGGTTCGGTCTCTGTCAGAAATAAAATAAATTTCATTGCCTATCCACATAGGGATGATATCCTGAGAAATGTTGTTTGTTATATTAGTCACTTCTTTAGAGTCAAAGTCGAAAATGCGAATATCATCAGCCATCCCTCCCTGATAATATTTCCATGTACGGAATTCACGGAACACGCGGTTAAATGCTATCTTTTTCCCGTCTGGTGAAAAGCTGTTAAAGCCACCGGTTGACAAAGGAAGTTCTTGTGGCATACCCCCATTGATACTTACTTTATAGAGATGACCAATAAAATCGTTGAAAGTTTTTTTACGCGAGCGATAAATGATATGTTTGCCGTCTGGCGTCCACCCCATTACAATATTGTTGGGTCCCATACGGTCAGAGAGTTGGTCTCTACCTAATGTTGCCGTGTATGTAAGACGCTTTGGTATGCCACCGGTAGCCGGCATCACATAAACTTCAGTATTTCCATCGTATTGCGCAGTAAAAGCAATGTGTTTGCCATCCGGTGAAAATCGTGGAAACATTTCATAACCAATATCGGATGTCAGCTTTCTGGCAATTCCTCCGGTTCTGTCCACTGTATATAAATTACCGGCATAAGTAAACACTACCTGATCCCCATGAATAGCAGGAAAACGCATCAACCTGGCCTCTTTTTGTGCATAAAAATGCATAAACATTAAACTCAATCCTAATGTCAGAAGTAACTTTTTCATAATGAATAATTTTGTTTTTTATATTTTGTAAAAGATTTTATTATATCCAGATATTGGACCGCTTACTTAACAAATGATGAGCAAAAATAGAAAAAACTTTTGTTTAAACCCAAGCTTAATAAAAACATATCATTAAAATTTTGGCACTTTTGCCACAGAGATGCTGTTAGAGTGCCAGCTGACTTAATACACAGCATAAAAGCATGCAAGAAAGCGATTTTCATATTAATGAATAAATGTCATATAGCATGCTTTCTATATAAGATTCTCTGTATAATCTGTATAATAAGTGGGATTAGAAAAAACCGTTAAATAAAATAAAAAAGTCAGGTTATATCAAAAAAAATATTTTATTTTGCATAATAATAAATTAAAAAAAACACAGGACTATGACACATCTAAAACAAGGAGATATTGCCCCTGACTTTGAAGGAAAAGATCAAGACGGCAACACTATAAAGAAATCTGATTATAAGGGCCAAAAAATTGTATTATATTTTTATCCACGCGACAATACTCCGGGTTGTACGGCTCAAGCCTGCGACTTGCGCGACAATTATGATGCACTGCTAAAAGCCGGTTATGTAGTTATTGGCGTAAGTGCCGACAGCGAAAAGTCGCATCAAAAGTTTAAGGAAAAACATAATTTACCTTTCCCTTTGATTGCCGATACAGAGAAAGAAGTTTTAAAAGCATATGGTGTATGGGGCCCCAAGAAGTTCATGGGAAAATTATTCGATGGAATTCACCGTACTACTTTTATTATAAACGAAGATGGCATAATTCAGGAAGTCATTGAAAAAGTCAAAACAAAAGAACACACAAAACAAATTTTATAAATACTAATTATTAGAAAATGGCTAAAGATAAAAAAGAATCAAAAATTGATAATGAAAAACTAAAAGCGCTTCAATTAACTATTGATAAAATTGAAAAAGATTATGGCAAAGGCACCATAATGAAACTAGGCGACAACACAGTTGTAAACGTAGAAAGTATTCCTACGGGCTCTTTTGGTTTAGATATTGCACTGGGCATTGGCGGTTTTCCCAGGGGGCGAGTTATAGAAATTTATGGCCCGGAGTCTTCCGGGAAAACGACCCTGGCTATACATGCCATAGCAGAAGCTCAAAAGAGCGGTGGCATTGCAGCTTTTGTTGATGCCGAACATGCATTTGACATGTCTTATGCTCAAAAACTTGGTGTTGACGTACAAAACCTTCTTATTTCACAGCCTGATAATGGAGAACAAGCTCTTGAAATAGCGGACAATCTAATACGCTCCGGTGCTATTGATATTCTTGTAATTGACTCTGTTGCTGCACTAACGCCAAAAAGTGAAATCGAAGGTGAAATGGGTGACTCCAAAATGGGACTTCAGGCAAGACTTATGTCTCAAGCTCTCCGAAAGCTTACGGCCAACATAAGTAAAACAGGTTGTTGCTGTATTTTTATCAACCAGCTTCGCGAAAAAATTGGTATTATGTTTGGTAATCCCGAAACTACTACCGGGGGTAATGCGCTGAAATTTTATTCTTCCGTTCGCATTGACATCAGACGTGTAACCCAAATTAAAGAAGGGGAAAGTATAGTGGGTAGTCGTACACGTGTTAAGGTTGTAAAAAACAAAATGGCACCCCCTTTTAAAACTGTTGAATTTGACATTATCTATGGCAAAGGAATCTCTAAAGTAGGAGAAATATTAGATTTGGCTGTTGATAAAAACATTATTAAAAAAAGTGGTTCCTGGTTTAGTTATGGAGAAACTAAATTAGGTCAAGGCAGGGAGGCTGTAAGAACATTGTTGATGGACAACCCTGAACTCCTTGAAGAACTTGAAAATAAAATCAAAGAAAATATTCAATAATTTATTTGAAATGCTTTATAAACCGGCTCTTTTTATTGTAACTCTTATTTTTTTTGCAGCTTCTTGCAATGATTCTCATGATAAAAGAAAAGGTGCTGAAAATATTCAGATTGCACCAACAGATGCTTTCTTAAAAGAAATCAATCAGAAAATTAAAGAAAATCCTAATAATCCTGATTTGTTCAACAAAAGAGCGCAGTATTACCTTCAGATTGAAAACATTGATTCAGCTTTTAGGGATATCAACCAAGCACTCACTTTAGACTCACTGAATGCAGATTATTATGTGACTCTTTCCGACATTTATATGTTTACGGGTATGATAGGCAACACACTTGCCGCTTTAGAAAAAGCTCTGCAGATAAATCCGGAGAGTAATAATGCCTTACTCAAAAGGGCTGAGTTGCATTTATATTTTAGTGAATATGAAAAAGTAGTGGACCTCACTTCAAAAGCTATTAAAATTGAAAGAGTTAATCCCAAAGCCTACTTCATAAGAGGCATGACTTATAAAATGCTTGGCGATACCGTACGTGCTATCAACAACATACAGGTAACCGTCGATCAAGATCAGGAGTATTATCATGCCTACATACAGTTAGGTTTGTTATACGCCGGCCTTAGCAATCCCTTAGCTATTGATTATTATAACAATGCTTTAAACCTTTGGCCCGAAAGTACAGAAGCTTTATACAACCTTGCCTATTTCTACCAGGAACACGATATGCTCAACGAAGCATTGTCAACATATACCAAACTGCTTCAAATTGATTCGACACATGCACATGCACACTACAACATGGGCTATATCCATATGGTGTACCTTGAAATGTTCAGGCAAGCTATTGTTCATTTCAGCGATGCTATTAAGTACGCGCCTGATTATGTTGAAGCTTATTACAACAGAGGATACTGCTTCGAACTGTTAGGCGACATACATAATGCCAGAGCTGATTATTACAGAGCTCTGAATTTAAGAACAAATTATGATTTAGCCATTCAGGGACTTAACAGGCTTGACGGAAACCTCTGAAAGACAATCTGAACAATACTATATGAAACCAGTTCATCTGTCCATTTGGAATGCTTTAAGAAAACACTACAGACTTATCAACAGGGGTATTTTATTTCTTATTTCGTTAGGTTTAATTGCACTTCTTTCGCAAGGTGATGTGCGCTTTAGGTACGAATACCATAAAGGAAAACCATGGCTCCACAACGACCTCATAGCCCCTTTCGATTTCCCGGTCTATAAAACCAAGCAGGATATTGAATCAGAGAAAAATGCCAAATTAGAAAACCTCACTCCTTTTTACAAAACCGATGAGGCTATTACTGCCTTGTCAACCTCAAATTTCAATATTTTTTTTAATGACGCATGGTTAGACAGAAAAAATAGTGCGGATAGTGCACATATGAAGAAACTACTTACCTCTGGTGAACAAATTCTTGAAGAGCTGTTGAACACAGGTGTGATAAGTCTATATGAACCACACAGAGAAAAAGGGTTAAAACAGTTTTATCTGCTACGGGGCGCTGACGCCAGGCTGTTTCATCTCGACACCATTCACACCATACAGTCTGCTAATGAGGCTATTGCAGAAAAGCTATCGCACCTACCGGAAAAAGATATTGCATTTTTACAACCCATACTTCAAAACAGCCTGAACATAAACATCGTTTATGATTCGAAAACCACAGAAAAAAATCGACAGCAAGCCATAGCTGATATATCATTAACACATGGCCTGATTCAAAACGGAGAAAAAATTATTTCGAAAGGAGAACTTGTAAGTGCTGAAAAATATCAAATCATCGAATCTTTAAAAATAGAACATCAAAAACTTCTGGGCGATTCATACAGATACTATTTTATTATTTTAGGCCAGATTATAATTGCCAGCGTTTTACTTTTGGTGGTTTTCCTTTTTATATACAATTTTAGACGCAATATTTTTGACAATAACAAAAAGCTTTTTTTCATTATTGTCCAAATGCTTATGATGGTAATTATCACAAAAATTATTGTGGGTTATGATGTTAACTTGCTATATGCCATTCCTGTTTGTATAACGCCCATCATTATCAGAGTATTTTTCGACACACGATTGGCAATTTTTATTCACGTAGTTACGGTCATCATTATCAGCAGTTTTGCACCCAACAGTTATGAGTTTTTACTCTACCACCTTATAGCCGGCATAGTTGCTGTCTTGAGCATAATTCACATGAATCGGCGCGCCCAGTTATTTTTTACAACGTTTTACATATTTGCCACCTACGTTATTTTCAACATTGGCCTACTTTTAGTTTTTGACGGTTCTCTGATAAATTTCAACCCCAATCTTATCGGACAATTTGCCGTAAGTGCTGTGCTTAATTTGCTTGCTTTTCCTATGATTTTTCTTTATGAAAAATTATTTGGCTATGTGACTGATTTTTCTCTTATGGAGCTAGGCAATACAAACAATCCACTGTTGCGTGAACTAGCCACAAAAGCTCCGGGTACCTTCCAACACTCCATTCAAGTAGCCAATATGGCTGAGGAAGCTGTTTATGCCTGTGGCGGCAACCCTTTACTTGTTCGTACCGGTGCATTATATCACGATATTGGAAAAATTGACAACCCTCATTATTTCACCGAAAATCAAGCAGGTAAAATTAACCCCCACCATGATTTAACGTATAAAGAAAGCGCCCAAATAATCACCGGTCATGTTATTAAAGGCATCAAAATTGCCAAAAAGCATAGGTTACCAGAATTTATTATAGACTTTATTCGTACCCACCATGGGACAAGAAAAGCAACTTATTTTTACAACTTACAATTAAACAGCAGTAAGAACGCTATAAATGATGAAGACTTTAGCTATAAAGGGCCTCTGCCTTTTTCAAAGGAAACAGCAATTTTAATGATGGCAGATGCTGTTGAAGCAGCTTCCAAAGCGCTAAAATCTCATGAGGATGATGACATCAGCAGATTGGTAGATGATATTATTAATGGGCAAATACAAGAAAAACAACTCGAAAATTCAAACCTCAGCTTTAAAGAAATCAACATCATTAAAGATGTTTTCAAGAAAAAGTTACGCAATATCTATCATGCAAGAATTGCATATCCTGTTGCTAAAAAGTAAATCAAGGATGATTACTTCTCATCATACTGCTTAATTTTTCAGGCTATCCGCCAAAATCATCAAAAGCAATATTCTCTTGTGGCACACCTAAAGAGTCGAGCATTTTAAAAACGGCATCATTCATCATCGGGGGGCCACATAAGTAATATTCTATTTCCTCAGGTTCGGGATGTTTACTCAGATAGTTCTCAAGAACGACCTGATGAATAAAGCCTGTATGTCCCGTCCAGTTATCTTCTTTCAATGGCTCCGAAAGTGCCAGATGGAATTTAAAGTTATCGAATTTTTTCTCAATATCCCTGAAATGCTCTTCGTAAAATACTTCTCTTAATGATCTGGCCCCATACCAGTAACTTACTTTTCTATTGGTTGACTTGGTATGAAACAGGTGGAATATATGTGAACGTAAAGGAGCCATACCGGCACCACCACCAATGTAAAGCATTTCATTTTGCGTATCCTTAATATGAAATTCACCGTAAGGGCCGGAAATCATAACCTTATCGCCGGGTTTTCTTGAAAAAACATAGGACGAACAAATACCGGGATTAACATTCATGAATTTATTTTTGGCTTTGTCCCAGGGTGGTGTTGCTATCCTGATATTAAGCATAATGATGTTGCCTTCTGCCGGGTGATTGGCCATAGAATAAGCCCTGTATATTGGTTCGCTGTTTTTCATTTTTAAATCCCACATATTGAATGCGTCCCAATCGGGTTTAAAAGTATCTTCTACGTCAATATCTTTTTTGAAATCGACTTCACATGGTGGCACATCTATTTGAATATAACCACCTGGTTCGAAATCAAGCATTTCGCCTTCCGGTAACTTAACAACAAATTCCTTTATATAGGTAGCTACATTATGATTAGAAACCACTTCGCACTCCCATTTTTTAATGCCAAATATTTCTTTAGGAATGACAATCTCCATATCCTCTTTAACTTTCAATTGACATCCCAGCCTCCAATGGTTGGCTTGTTCTTTACGTGTAAAAAAATCGACTTCTGTTGGCAAAATAGAACCACCTCCCTTAACAACCTGACACTTGCACATAGCACAAGTACCACCACCACCACATGCTGAAGGCAGGTAAATCTTTTGGTTGCTAAGTGTCTGAAGCAATGTTGAACCTGAGTTGACTTCCAGTTCTTTTTCTTCATTAATAGTCAGCTTTACAGGCCCGGATGGCACCAGTTTGGCACGTGCATAAAGTAATATGGCAACCAATATTAATATGATGGTCAAAAAAACAAAAACACTTACAATTATTGTAGCAGTACTTAATAAAATCATATCCTATACCGAATTATGTTATTTACTTATAAATTAATACCTAAAAAGCTCATGAAAGCTATACCCATAAGACCTGTTATTATAAAAGTAATACCCAAGCCTCTCAAAGCCGGAGGAACATTAGAGTATTCAATTTTTTCACGTATGGCAGCAATACCTACAATAGCCAAAAAGAAACCAACCCCGGAGCCCAAGCCAAATGATGTGGCTTCAACAATATTAGCGTACTCGCGTTCTTGCATAAAAAGCGATCCGCCTAGTATGGCACAGTTAACAGCTATTAAAGGTAAAAATATACCCAGAGATGCATATAATGCAGGCGAAAACTTTTCAACAAACATTTCTACCAATTGAACCATAGAAGCAATGGTTGCAATGAACATAATAAAAGTGAGAAAGCTCAAATCCAGTCCTGCAAAACCAGGATGCAGCCATGATAATGCACCTTCCGAAAGCAAATAGTTTTCAATAATATAGTTGATGGGTACAGTAATGCCCAAAACAAATATAACGGCAACACCAAGCCCGAAAGAGGTTTTTACCGTTTTAGATACGGCAAGATAGGAGCACATACCCAAAAAGTAGGCAAAAACCATGTTGTCAATGAAAATCGACCTAATAAATATGCTGACAATTTCTTCCATAATAAAAATACTTAATAAGTTTAATTAACTGATATCAACCAGATCTTTATCTCTTGATCTTTGCACCCAAATAATTATCCCAACCACAATCAAAGCCATGGGCGGTAAAATCATAAAACCGTTGTTTTCGTAACCGATATTGTAAAGACCTATTTTTTCAATGACAGGGTAATCCCACAAAGTACCTGACCCAAGGAGTTCTCTGAAAAAAGCAACAATGATTAAAATACCACCATAACCGGCAGCATTACCTATACCATCAAGAAAAGAAGGCCATGGCTTATTAGCAATGGCAAATGCCTCCAAACGCCCCATAATAATACAATTGGTAATAATAAGCCCCACAAACACTGAGAGCTGTCGGCTTATATCGTAAACGAAAGCCTTAAGAACCTGATCGACGATAATTACCATTGAAGCAATAACGGTAAGCTGGACAATAATCCTTATGCGTGGAGGAATACCATTTCTTAAAATTGATATAATAACATTGGATATCCCCATAACTGCAACCACGGACACCGCCAACACAAAAGCCGGTTCAAGCTTTACCGTCACTGCCAGCGCCGAGCATATTCCCAGCACTTTTACGGTTATAGGGTTATCTTTGCCTAATGGCGTTGTAATTAACTTTCTGTTTTGTGATGAAAATAATGACATCTTTTATTATTATTTAGTTAATATATTTTGTTCATAAAAATTCAGATAGAAGCGGATATTATTTTTTAACATATCCGATACACCATCGCTGGTTATCGTGCCTCCTGATATACCATCTACGGCATGAGGGTCATCCTTGTCTGCACCACCTTTGACAACCTTAACAGACACAAAGTTATGATTCTTGTCAAAAATTCTTTTGTCCTTGAACTGCTTTTCAAATACAGGTGTAGAAATCTCAGCCCCAAGACCTGGTGTTTCGCCTTGGTGGTCAAATATAACACCGTTTATTGTCTTAAAATCTTCTTTCAAGGCCATATAGCCCCAAATAGGACCCCACAGACCGCCGCCGTATAGAGGAATAACGTAGTTCTTTCGGTTATTTAAGTCTGAAACTTCAAACAAGGGCATTTGACGCTCTTCAATTGGTTTGCGCAACTCTACACGCAAATCTACATCAAAAGCATTACCTTTTTCATATGAACCTTCATAGTTAACGATATACTGATGTTTAATATGATTTTCGAAAAGCTCAAAAGCATTATCTTGTGTACTTTCAATATGAAATGATGCCAGAATACTTTGAATTTTTTCCATTTTAATATTAGCATCCTGCATAGGCTTAAGCAAAGTAGCTATCGTTGAAAGCACAACGGCTACAACGACTACCATTACTGATGCATAAATAAAAATATATCTGTTGCTATACATTTTAAATTGTTATTATGTTTATAAATATTTGCACTATAAGGTTTGATTCATAAGTTGTTTATTTTTGGGTCAATGCTCTTTTCATACGTCTTTTGATATTAGCCCCTACCACATAATGGTCAATAAGTGGCGCAAAAGTATTCATAAAAAGTATTGCAAGCATCATTCCTTCGGGATAAGCAGGATTTATAACTCTGATAAGCACGGCAATGATGCCTATAAGAAATCCATAAATATACTTACCGGTATTAGTTTGCGAAGCCGACACCGGGTCAGTAGCCATAAAAACGGCACCAAAAGCAAAACCACCAACAATAAGATGGTAGTGAGCCGGCATCAGCATAAATTCATTAGCCCCCCATAAATTGAAAAGTAAACCCATAAGATAACCACCTGCAAAAACAGATAGCATAACACGCAAGCTGCCAATTCCCGTAAATATTAGAAAAAAGGCACCCAGCAGAATAGCCAGTGTGGATGTTTCACCTACAGACCCCGGCATAAAACCCAGAAACATATCCCAGCTGCTTAAACTGATATCCTGACCGGCTGCGGCTTCTGCCAAAGGTGTAGCACCTGTTACAGCATCCCCCTGATTAGAAATCCACACATTATCACCAGACATATGCTGTGGATAAGCAAAAAACAAAAAAGCCCTTGTAAGCAGTGCAGGGTTGAACACGTTCATGCCTGTACCACCAAAAACTTCTTTGCCTATAATAACAGCAAATGCAGTGGCTAAAGAAAGCATCCATAACGGAATATCGGGTGGTACTATAAGCGGAATAAGCATTCCTGAGACCAAAACACCTTCATTGACCTGATGACGGCGTATTTGTGCTGCTGCAAATTCTATTGAAAGAGCAGTCACATAAGACACTACAATAAGCGGCAATACTTTTAAAAAACCATACCAAAATTTTTCAAAAAATGAAGCATCCACGATTTGATGCGAAAGATAGTGTTGGTGTCCTACATTCCACATACCAAAGAGTATAGCCGGAACCAGTGCTATAATAACCATTGACATCGTACGCTTAAGATCAATGGCATCCCTGATATGTGCTCCGCTCTTAGTGGTATGATTGGGCACAAACAAAAAAGTAGCAAATGCATCATAGGTAGATTCTAAAAAAGAAAAACGACCGCCCTCTTTAAAATTTGGTTCTATTTTATCCAGAATATTTCTTAAAAATTTCATGTATGTATGATTAAGTTATAATAATGACTATTCCATTTCTTTTCTAATCAAGTCCAGCCCCTCTCTGATAATTTTTTGTACTTCAATTTTCGATGTACATACAAATTCGCACAATGCAAAATCCTCTTCGCAAACTTCGTAAATGCCAAGTTGTTCCATTTTATCAATATTTTTTGTAAGTATGGCCTTGATAAGAAACACAGGAAGGATATCCATGGGAAGGACCTTTTCATATTGACCGCTTACAACATAGGCCCTTTCTTCTCCATGATAGTTCGTATCAAGTTTATATTTCCTGTTTGGAAAAAGAAAAGCAGGAAAACTTCGCGAAACACTCATTTTATTGAAGCCCGGCATAGCCCATCCCATAAATTCGTAGTAATCCCCTTCAGGGATAACACTTACCTGACAATCGTAATAGCCGATGTGACCGTCTTGTTCTATTTTTCTTCCTGTCAGAACATTACCACTGATATACCGACAATTCTGACTTAACAGGTTATTATCAATCATATTTTGAATGTTAGCCCCCACAAAAGTTTTAAAATATTTTGGCGACTTAACTTCTGATCCTGTAAGTGCTATGTAGCGCGTGGCGTCATACTTTCCATGAGCAAATAAATGTCCTATGGTTAGCACATCCTGCGGGTTTAAATACCAAACGATATCACCTTTATTAATCGGATCTACATGGTGTATTTGGATTCCTACGTTGCCCGCGGGATGAGGCCCTGTAAAAGTATTAATTTGAACATCTCGGGCATTTCTGAAAACGTCTGAAACGGCTTCCGATTCCGGAATATTCAAATGGACCTTGCCGTCTATCAGCTTACGAAGAGCATCCAAGCCTGTCTGAAAAACATCCCCTTTACCATGGACTATATAGTCGTAGTCGGGTGCTAAAGGTGATGTATCAAATGCAGAGATAAAGATAGCTTTTGGTCGAAACTCGGGACATGCTATTATGTTGTAAGGCCGTTGCCTTATAAATGCCCAAACACCCGATTTAAGTAGCTTTAATTCCACCTCATCTCTCGTAAGCTCATTAGGGTTTGCACTGCCATAGTCTATGTAAGAGATCTCCCTGTCTGCTTCAATAATTACTTCACTGACAGAGCGTTTTGCACCCCTTTTTACCGATTTTATTCTACCGCTAACAGGAGCTGTTACCAGTATTTCCGGACTCTTTTTATCATAAAACAACGGTGTGCCGGCCTTTACTTCATCTCCTTCGGCAATAAGTAATTTGGGGATGGGTGCAAAACCCATAAAATCAGGCGGTTTAACAGCATGGGTCGCGGAGTAAAAAACATTGGCCGTCGCCCGTTCGGCTTCTCCAAAAAGTTTAATATCCAGACCCTTTTTAATTTTTATTCTTTTTGACATTGTTATACAGGTTTCAAAATTTCATGACAAATATACATAATATATTTTTTGCTCATTAAACCTTTTTTCTAAAAAATGGTCTAATGAACTGTTTTATAAAAGAAGTGTAAACATTTATAAAAAAATTTTTACCCAAAAAATGAATATAAAAAGTGTTTACAAAAATGTATCAAAGATACTTTATTTTTTTTTTTATATAAAGAAAGAAAATGTATTTTTGTCAAATGAATAATCATTGTATGATTTTCAATATATTTCTAATCAAATGTGATACTCATTAGTGGTGTAAATATTTATTAATTGTTTAATTAAAAAAAATAATTATGGTTAAAGTTAAAAAGAAATTATCGTTGGTTATGTGGCTTTTATGCCTGTTTTTGGTTTTTGGCTACCCTTTGCACTTATTTTCACAAGATAATGATGCTAAAGTTGTACGTGGTCAGGTGTTTAATGAACTAACCAGAGAGGCGCTTTCTGATGTAGCTGTAAAAATTGAGACGTATCCGGCCACAGAACCCCGGGTCATTGCTTCTACATATACTGATTACAGCGGGCGTTTTTCTTTTGAAGAAATAAGGGATAGCGAGGTAAGCATTAAGTTTGAACATGCGGATTTTGAAACATTTAAAAAAGTGATTTCATTAACAGACGGCAGGCGTGTTTATGACATAAAGGTATTTATGAAGCCTGACAAACCTGTGGATCTTGAAGTTGTAGTTATTGAAGAACGTAAAACCGAAAAGAAACCATATATGTCCACAATAGCTTCGTCAAGGGAAATAGAACAAAAAGCGGTAAGCGATGTGGGAGAATACCTACGTTCAATGCCAAATGTAGGAGGCATCAGGCGCGGGGGTGCTAATATTGACCCTGTGGTACGTGGTTTTAAGTTCAGCCAGATTAATGTTGTTATTGATGGAGCACAAGGCGTTGAGGGCGGCTGTCCCAATCGTATGGATCCGGCTACATCACGTGTAGAAGCTGAAGATGTTGAACGTATAGAAGTTTATAAAGGCCCTTATGCTTTACGTTTTGGCACAGGTCTTGGCGGCACTATTAATTTAGTGACCAAGAAACCACAAGTGACCAATACACCACAAGTGAGTGCAAGAGGCCTGAGGGGCTATGAAAGTAACCCAAACGGTCATAAAGAACATTTTTCCGTAAGAGGGAGCAATGCGCATCTTTACGCTCAGTTCAGTGGTAGCCGATGGAATTACGGCAATTACAGAGATGGAGAAGGGAATTTTATAAAATCTGCTTTTACTAAAAACAACTATGGTGGCATCATTGGCGGCCAATACAATAATTTGTACGAGTTTTCGCTAAGCATGCGCAGAAGCTACCATGAAGTGCTGTTTCCTGCACTACCTATGGATGAAGTTGATGATGTGTCTTTGCTTACTTTTGGTGAATTTAATTATACACCGCACGGTCAATACTTTGAAAAGCTTTCGATAAAAGCCTACCAGTCGGATATTCATCATATCATGGACAACAAAAACAGACCTTTCTCCGATACTGTTGCTACTGTTTCTGATGTAAAAGCCCTGACAAGCGGCATCAAAGCAGAAGCCTTTTTTAATGTGTTTTCAGGAAGTCTGATTGCTGGCATTGATTATCAAAACCGCCAAAAGGATGGTTTGCGAACAAAAAATTTTATTATGCAACCTATGGCACCCGTAAAACTTGAAGACTTGTGGAACAATGCTGTTATAGACAATTATGCTGCCTATTTAGAATATAGCAGAAATTTCGAGAATTATGACATCATATTTGCAGCACGTTATGACCATAATCAAGCCAAATCCGACACCATTAACCTGGATAATATGATGGGTGTAAGCATCATGAAAATTCCTGATACAGAAAGTACCCTCAATAATTTCAGTTTTAGTGGTGGTGTTACACGTCATTTTGGTGATTTATCCGTTTCATTGGCTGCCGGAAGGGTTAGCAGAAGCCCCGATATGCTTGAACGTTTTATCATTTTGCTCCCTGTAGGTTTCGACCCCTACGATTATATGGGCAACCCACAATTAGAACCGGAGATAAATAATCAGGCTGACCTCACATTCAGATACAACAATCCTGTAATTGGCCCTCTTGAATTAAACTTCTTTTATGCACATGTTGAAAACTTTATTTACGGACGCTTGCTGCCTAGGACCGTACAAGAACCATTCACAATAGGTGTTTTGGGTGTTAAAGAGTTTTATAATGCTGACATTGTCAATATCACGGGTTTTGAAATAGCACACCGCACCCCTGAAAATTATGATTTTGGCCTTGCACTAACGGCTTCGTATGCGCATGCCACTATCTCCGAAGTAACACATTACATTAGAGAGGGCAATCAAGTTGTTGAAACAGAGCAAATAAAGAATGATCCTCTCAATGAGATACCTCCTTTTGAAGCCAGTTTAGATGTATTCTACAGACTTTTTAACAACAAACTGACTCCAACTGTTGGTGTACGCTTTGTTAATGACCAAAACAGGGTTTCTAAGGCCATGTACGAAAGTAAAACACCGGGCTATACACTCTTAAGTGCCAGACTGGCATACCAGCATAATTCTTTTGTATCCATTCATACAGGAGTTAATAATATTTTTGACATTCACTACTATGACCATCTAAATAGAAGAATGGTTGGCACCCCTCAAAAAATTTATGAACCGGGAAGAAACTTTTTTGTAAATTTAATTTTTAACCTTTAAAAAAAGTATTATCATGAAAAACAAATTAATATATAAAATTTTAGCTTTATCGGCACTACTTCTTATTATCTTAGTTTCTTGCGAAAAAGAAACAGAAAAGAGAAAAATTGATTACGAAATTACCCGATCAGTAACAGGATTTAGCGTTAACTACCTTGATAAAAACGGCACACTCACAAAGAAGGATGTTGAAGTAAACAGTGCTAAGGATATATGGCGCTATAGTTTTACAGCCGAACCACGTAGTATTGTTTTTGTTTCGGCAAGCTACAAAGACATCAATTCGTCCATTAATGTAAAAATAAAAGTTGACGGCAAAGTTTACAAGCAAGCATCTACCAGATATGATACCACAATGTATGTTACAGTATCTGGTGTTGTACCCGAAATATAGCAACTGTAATTCAGAATCAGCCTTTAATTGTAAGATTTTTTTTGTGTCTGCACGATAAGTGCAGACACACATTTGTTTGTTTCATTTAGATTGTCATCAAGGTCTGTATTAAGGGGCTTGTAGAATGCTTTTGTTAATTTTTATTAAAACAAAATCCAAATACATTTTTTTAATTATATTTGAACTCTCTTAACCTGCATTAATCACAAAAGTAAACAAAAAAGAAAGATGAAAATTGCTAGTTTGGTTTCGCAAATTGTATTGGGTATTGTTTTTATTTTTTCCGGTTTCGTTAAAGCTGTTGACCCAATGGGCTCTATGTACAAGTTGAATGATTATTTTTCCGCTTTTGGAACAACTTGGATGGAGCCGTTATCATTAACTTTATCAATGATTTTATCATTGTCGGAGTTTGTCATTGGTTTTGCTATTCTTTTAGGGCTTAAAATGAAATACAGCGCTATGGGGGGGGTATTATTCATGGTTATTTTTACACCCTTAACACTGTATATCGCCCTAACAGATCCCATAAGCGATTGTGGTTGCTTTGGGGATGCTATAATTATGACCAATTATGAAACATTTTTCAAGAACATATTTCTTTTTGCTGCTGCCATAATTGTTTTCTTATACAGGCATCGGTTCAAATCGAAGCTTACGGATAAAAGTCAATGGGGGCTAATAGTGGCATCAGTCATCTTTATCGCCATCATTATGTTATACTCAATGAGACATTTGCCAATAATAGATTTTCGCCCCTGGAAAGTGGGTAATAATGTATTGGAAAAGATGGAACCGGTTCAGGAAGAAATTATTGAATTTACCTTTATCTATAAAAATGAAAATACAGGGGACCATAAAGAGTTTGATGTAAACAATTTACCCTCATCAAACGAGGGCTGGATATATGTTGACCGTAAAGAAAAAATCTTACAGGAATACATTGGCCCTGCAATAACAGAATTTGTTATACTTGATGAGTATGATTACGACTGGACATATCACTATTTAAGTAAACCCAACTTTGTTTTTTTACTCTTTGCCTACGACCTTAATACTACAAGCAGGGTAAATATGAAAAAAATTAATGCATTAGCCAAAACAGCTGAAGAAAAAGGCTACAATTTCATAGGTCTTACAGCCTCCCCTTTTAACGTCATTGATAACTTCAGACATGAAGTCCAGGCTGCTTATCCATTTTATCTTGTCGATGACATAGCCCTTAAAACAGCAATTCGATCAAATCCCGGCATCATACTTATCAAGGAAGGTGTCGTTATTGCTAAATGGCATCATAATGATACGCCAAAATTCCAAAAAGTTAAAAAGCGGTATCTTGACAGGTACTAAGTTCTTAGCCTGTATTATTCATGCTTTTTTAATTTAGGTCAGATGCAAGGCGTCGAAAGCCGCCGACATAGTTAACTATTTCAAGGTTTTCGCAACGCAGCAGATGGCCTAAAGTAAAAGCACTCGCTAAAAGTAAACAAAATAAAGTTTTTAAGAATTTTAATGTTTTGCATTGATAATTAGTCTTATACATTTTTTGTTAACTTTTTGTGAATAATACAGGCTAGCTTTCATTACTAACAACCTATAGCATTACTGGTGACTTAAATAACTTTTTTTTATACGAATCGTGAAAACTTTTCCTGAGAATAGCAAAAAAAAAACAAAAAAAACCACCGATTATTGAAAAAAAAATACTTTTTTTGCTGTGCAAAAAAACAGCTTTTATTATAAGAGGAAAAACACACAGAAAATTTAATAACACACTAATTATCAATGGAAATAATAAACAAAATTAAAGCTAATGCCAAAAAGCATAGCAAGAGGATTGTATTACCCGAAGGTAAAGAAGAAAGAACTTTAAAGGCTGCCGATATTATTTTGGCAGAAGAGATTGCACAAATAATTTTACTCGGCAACCCCGAAGAAATTAAGCAAACTGCTGCATCTCTGAATCTCAATCACATTGAAAAGGCAACCATAATAAACCCCAAAAACAGTGCGCAAAAAGAAGCCTACGCAGACCTGCTTGTAGAAATACGCAAAAGTAAGGGTTTAACAAAACAAGAAGCATTAAAACTGGTAGAAGACCCCCTGTATTATGCTGTTTTAATGATAAAAAATGGCGATGCTGACGGAGAGGTAGCAGGAGCTATGAATTCAACCGGAAATGTGCTGCGCCCTGCTTTTCAAATTGTAAAAACACTGCCCGGTATCAGCGTTGTATCCGGTGTATTTTTTATGATATTTGAAAACAAAAGTATTGGCGATAATGGCATACTGGTTTTTGCCGATTGTGCTGTTCATCCCGACCCTAACGAGAGGGAACTTGCTGAAATAGCAGTGATGACTTCCAAAACAACAAAAGCCATTATTGGCCTGGAACCTCGTGTAGCCATGCTCAGTTTTTCTACCAAAGGCAGTGCCAAGCACCCCATGTGCGATAAAGTCATTAATGCAACGCGTATAGCTAAAGAAATTGATCCCCAAATATGTATTGACGGCGAACTACAGGCAGATGCAGCCATTATTGAAGCCATAGGTAAAAGTAAAGCACCCAACAGCCCAATTGCAGGCAAAGCCAACGTCCTGGTCTTCCCATCGCTTGAAGTGGGCAATATTGCTTACAAACTTGTTCAAAGACTTGCCGGAGCAGAAGCTGTTGGCCCTGTACTACAAGGCATGGCAGCTCCTATAAACGACCTCTCAAGAGGATGCTCTGTAGATGATATTGTCAGCCTTGTTGCTATTACAGTTAATCAGGCTGCCGGAAAATAACACATGAATTTATTCTACATTAATTATAAATTAAGTAAAACAATTAAACTATTAAAACAAATTAAACAAAAAAAATGAAAATTTTAGTATTAAACTGTGGCAGTTCTTCAATAAAATACCAACTTTTAGACATGGATAATGACGCCGAAATACTTGCCAAAGGTATTGTCGAAAGAATTGGTATGGCAAACAGTGAAATCAAGCACCAATCGAAAAACAAGGAAAAACAAAAAATGCTTCATGATGTGCCAGACCATCAAGTTGGTGTTGATTTAATTCTTCAAGTTTTGAAGGATAAAGACTTTGGTATCATAGAAAACGAAAATGAGATTGGTGCTGTAGGCCATAGAGTTGTCCATGGTGGCGAAAAGTTTAGCGGCAGCGTACTTATCACTCAAGAGATTATTGACAAGATGGAAGAATGTGTTGACCTTGCACCTCTTCATAACCCTGCAAACCTTAAAGGTATTTACGCCATGCAAAAGTTGTTACCTGAGGTTCCTCAATGTGGTGTGTTTGACACAGCATTTCATGCGACAATGCCCGAACATGTTTATATGTACCCTATCGCATACGAGATGTACGATAAGTACAAAATAAGAAGATACGGATTTCACGGTGCCAGCCACCGTTACGTATCGGCCAAAGTTTGCGAAATGCTAAACCGCGATTATAAAACTCAAAAAATAATTACATGCCACCTGGGTAATGGCGCATCCATTGCTGCCATAAAAAATGGCGCATCCTATGACACCTCCATGGGACTAACTCCCGTTGAGGGACTTATGATGGGAACGCGCTGCGGCGATTTTGATGTTGGAGCCCTATTTTATATTATGCACAAAGAAGGCTATGACCTAAATGCTGCTAATAATTTTGTAAATAAAAAGTGTGGTGTTCTTGGTATTTCAGGTGTCTCTTCTGACATGAGAGATTTGTGGGATGCAGCTGATGAAGGACATGAAAAGGCTAAACTGGCTCTTGACATGTATATTTACAGAGTTAAAAAATATGTAGGAGCTTACGCTGCTGCTATGGGTGGTGTTGACATTATCGTATTTACTGGTGGTGTTGGCGAAAATGATTACCTCGTAAGAGAAGGTGTTTGTAAAGACATGGAGTTTTTGGGTATTAATTTCAACAAGGAACTAAATTATGGCCTAAAAAGTAAAGATACTGTTTTGACCAAAGATGATTCAAAAACTATTGTGGTTACTTTAGGAACTGACGAAGAGCTTGTAATAGCTCAGGACACACTGATGATTTGTAACGGTAATCTTTAATATTTTTTTTCTTTTTAAAAAAAAGGGGGCTTATAACTGAAGCCCCCTTTTTTTATTTTCTATCAATCACTTTCATGGCCAACATGGCCAAAAGGTAGGCCGTTGCTGCCAAACTAATAACTAATACGGAACCCGCTTCTATAGCAATTATTAAAGCCATAGGAGTGGCAATAACTGAGAAAAAACCATTGATACCCCATGCCCAGGCTATTTTATCCCGATGTTTTTCACTCAAAGCTTTTAGACCAAGGGGAAAAGGCATTCCCATAAAAAAAGCAGGCAGTGCAACAATCAAGCATGTTATAAGCACTCTAAAAGCTAAATGGTAACCAGCCGTAAAACGTAAAAATGAAGTAAGAAACAAAGCATAAACCAATAATATCAAAAAGACTATAATGTAAACTGCATAATAATTAACAGCCCCTGCTTTTAAACGACCTGAATAATAACTGCCAATACCCGAAGCCAACAACATTATGCTGAGTACAGTACTGACAGCATAAACAGGTTGACCCAGGTATAGTACAAACCTTTGTATGAGAATAATTTCTGCAAACATAAATCCCAAACCTATAGCACCAAAATATAATACAATTGACCACTTCCCTTTGCTCCTCTTCAACCATATAACAGGTAAAAGAATAAGTATAAGCGATACAATAATAACAATAAAAAAAGTTAGCCAAACAATAATGTATCCCAGCTCAAGAAAAGGCAGTTCTTGTTTCCCATATTCTTCAACTAAAGAGCCCAGACGAGATAGTTTTATAAACCTTGAAAAGTATGGCTTGTTGTCTGTTGCAGGATGGATATAAAACAAATAATCATTTAAATAGTCTGTTTGTGGGTTTTCTAAAATAGCATCCGTTAAACTGAAAAGCTCATTTTCTTCAATATAACTAAAATAAACCCTCTCATCATGAGTAATATCTGGTAAAATAAATGGGTCAAAGCCCATTTCGCCACAAAACTTTCTAATTTTTTGTATGTGAGCCTCCTCAATAGCTTGTTTTTTAACAACAAAAGTAATAGCGGTCCAACTCCGTATAGCTGCTATATATTCTGAAGGGTTTATAATACCATTCTTTTGAAGCATCCTGGCAAGTGTTGCAACAACTTTAAGGGTAGCACGCGGCGGAAAATCTGTGTAAATGGTTAAAGCAAGCATCCCATCATCACTTAATTTATCCCAGTATATCTGAAAAGCCTCTAAAGTTAAAGAAAACTCCTCTCTTATAGCTTGTAATCCTGATGCTCCACCAAAACTTCCAATAGTTGGCAACACTATAAGGTCAAATGTATCTTTAGTTGTACTAAAAAAGGAACGTGGTTCGATGGTTTGTAATAAAACATATTTGTTATCATAAACAGAAGGGAAACGATTTTCATGCCAACTGTTCAGCGCTTTAATCAAGCTTAATTCACTTTCAATAGCTACAACCTTATCCACATTATTTCTTAAAGCATGGGCTACCAGGTTACCGGTACCACTTTTAATAATACATGCTTTTGAATGATTTGCCAGTTTGTATGGCAATTGATAAGTTGAGTAGTTTAAAATATCTGAATCATATCTGCTTTTAAACTGAGGTATAAAACCCGCAGCATCGCCATTTATAAAGGCCAGCGGTTTCACAGGCACTTGCCCTGCAAAGTGTAAACTCAAACCCGGTGCATATCGTAAATAATCCGACTCAACTATTTCTACCAAAGCAGAAACACCACTCTCTTTAGTCGTGATTTTTGCGTCAGGCAGCTGTAATGTTTTTGAAAGTGATTTGTATTGAGATAGCACCGGCGGCACCGGAGCTATAAAATGCCATAAAAAAACAAAAATAACAGCAGTCAAACCTCCAAAAACCCACATGCGTCCCCGTAAAGGAAACAGTACCAAAGCCGCAATTACCGGAAATATTGCTGCTACTAACAAAGCATCCTGGGGCATGAAATACATCAATATAAGCAGCCCCAAAAAACCCCCAATACCTGAACCTGTAAGATTGGCAAAATACAATTTACCAATACCGCTCACGTACTTTACGTACACCAAACCCAAAGCTAATGATGCCGTAAAAAAAGGCAAGAAGAACAACATTAAAAAAACAACCAGACGCAAAACTTGTTCTGTTGAACTAAAAACCAACAATGTGTCGAAACGTACAATATCACTTTGCGATAATCTGTAAGCAAGCAGCATTAATACTGAACTGAGCAGCATCAAAAAGGGAACCAGATAGTCGGTATGTTTAACAAGTTTTTGTTTAGTCAAAGCAAGCAAAGTGCCACTGACGCCAAATCCCAGCATAGCTATCCCAATAATCATGTTGGCAAAGTGATCCCACTGCATTATTGATAAGATACGCATTAAGATAATTTGAAACCCAATTATAGAGAGCGAGTGCAAAAAAAGTGCAAAAAGTAAACGCACTTGATATCGCTGTCCAATAGATGTCGTATGTTGTGTTTGCATATTTTCTAATCAGACCTTGTAAAGGGAACAAATCTAACAGGCATCAGATTGCGGCTCCTAACCTGACCGTCTTTCTTTTCCACGAGAACCAATTGCTGTGTCATAAAAGGAGACCCTACAGGAATAATCATACGTCCCCCTTCATTGAGTTGCTCAATTAGAGGTGGTGGTATATACTCTGCCGCAGCAGTAACTACAATAGCATCAAAAGGCGCATGTTCTTTCCACCCATAATAACCATCGCCAATTTTCACATGAATGTTTTCGTAGCCTAAGTTATTTAAATCGCGACGTGCCCGACGCCCCAACTCTTCAACTATTTCAATGGTATATACCTTGTCAACTATTTCAGCAAGTACTGCAGCCTGATAACCGGATCCGGTGCCAATCTCAAGAACTTTATGCCCTCTTTGTGGTTGTACAGCCTCTGTCATGTAAGCAACAATATAAGGCTGCGAAATTGTTTGTCCATAGTCAATAGGCAGAGGTCTGTCCATATAGGCATATGACACCACATCGCGCGGTACTAAACGGTGCCGTTCAACCTTCTTTAAAGCATTTAGCGTTGGCCGGTGCTCCACGCCTCTGGCTTGTATTTGTGTTCGTACCATTAAATGCCTTTCTGCTTCTCTTTCAGAACCAGAAATAATCAACAACATAAAAAATAAAAAACCAAACTTAATCATATGACTTTATAGTTTAAATAAGAATGTAAATATACAAAAAAATTAGCGTACCGCGTCAAAAATCATAATTGAAAATATGCGGATTTAAAATATGAACAGTTATACGATAAACCCATCTATCAAGTAAGCCTTTGGAATTTTGCATGAAAAAAAACGGAACATCTTTTTGGAACCATTATATTTTTTTTTCAAGTCTGCTGATTTTTATTCTTCTGGATGGAATATAAGAAGCCACTAAGGCAATCACAACAACAGTAAAAAATACCCTTACAATATCGCTGAATTGTAAAATAACGGGATATGCTTCGCTAAAAAAAGTATCACTTGATTGCATCATTACAATCGAGAACTTCATTTGCAGCCAGCAAATAGCACACCCTAACAAAAGACCCAACAGAGCTCCAAGTAAACCGATGAGGAAACCTTGAAGGAAAAACACTTTTTTTAAAAAGACATGTGAGGCCCCTAAAGTCCATAGCACAGATATATCAGATTTCTTTTCAAGTATAAGCATGGTAAGCGTGCCTATTACATTAAAAATAGCTATGATAAGTATGAAGGAAAGAATTAAAAAAATGGCCCATTTTTCAGATTGCATTACTTTATAAAAAAATGCTTGTTGCTGAAATCTGTTTTTAACTTCGAATCTATCATCTAATATTTCGTACAATTCATTTCTAACGCTTTGCTCAGAAAAGCCCTCTGCAACACCTATCTCTATAGCAGTCAATTCGTTGTCATAATCAAGAAGTTTTTGAGCGAATTGTATATCCGTAATAAAAAACTTTTCATCATATTCAATATCTACGGAAAAAACACCTCCCGGCTGTATATATCTTGTGTTGAAAGCATTAAGCGGGTCTGTAATTGTCCGTACACCTCTGCGTGGAACATACACTGCCAATGGTGATAATAAATCATTTACGTTAATACCCAGCTTGTAAGTTATCCCTCTGCCAATAAGTGCAAAGTAGATATCTCCTTCTTTGAGGATAGGTTTGCCTTTATTTACCAGATCATCAATTTGTGTCATTTCACGAAAATCTTGACTAACCCCCTTAATAACAGCAACATGCTGATCCTCTCGATATCTTATTAATACATTTTCTTCAATAACCTCGGTCAGATGTGTAACACCATCAATTTCTCTAATAAGTTCTATGGTTGTACTGTCTCGCTCAAAAGTCTTTCCTTGTTTTAAACTGATGTGAAAATCCGGATTAATTGCATTAAACATAGAAATTACCAAATTCTCGAAGCCGTTAAAAACAGATAATACAATAATAAGCGCAGCTGTGCTAATGGTAATGCCACTGATAGAAATAGCTGAGATAATATTAATGATATTATGTTTTTTTTTAGAAAACAAATACCGGAGTGCTATTCTTAAAGGCAGTTTCATCTGAATTCTATTTAATGGCTTTAACAATTAAACCTGTACCTGTTTTGTTTGTCCTGCCGGTATCAATAGCATTAAATAGAAAAGCGAAAGGGAAAGTAATCAAATAATAAACGGGAAGTATAACAAAAAACAATTTTGATTTATTTAGCATTACAATGGGATATTTCATAGAAAGCCGCCATGCTATACTTCCAAATTTTCCATAACTGTACGCCACAGAAATATCCCTAAAGCCGGCTTTTTTCAATTTTTGTATCATATCCTCTTTATTGTAACCATCTCTGACGTGCTCATCAATAAAAGAGTCTTCATGCTCATGATGAACATCAGAACCACCCTTATCTGATGGTGTAGAAATAAGCAATAAGCCGCCATCATTAATAATTTTTCCAAAATTGTTAAAAACACTTACATCATCTTCAATGTGTTCCATAACATCAACACATACTATCAAGTCGTACTTTTGTTTTGGAGTATAGTGTGTAAGGTCTGCATAAAGAAAGCGAACATTTTTTTTGCCTGCCTTACGGAAAAACATATTACAATCGTCAATTTGTTCTTGTTTAAGATCTACGCCCTCAATAGTTGCATTTGGAAAAAGAGATTGCAAGTAATACGTGTGTTGTCCAAATCCTGACCCTGCATCAAGTACGTACTGCACCCTATTACTTTTAGACCATTGACGAAGTGCTCTTTTTATATACCAGGCACGAAGCAATAGAAGGTCGAGGAGCTTATATAGTAACAACCGTAAAAATACTGTTTGATTGAAAAAAGAACCAAGGCTCCTTTTAATAGGGTCGTATTTCATAGTAAATCTTATTTGTCATTATTTAATATATTTTCAATATTTTCAATATAATCTAAAGAGTCATCCAAAAAAAACTCAAAATCAGGAATACTTTTAAGCTGATTTCTTGCGCGATTGCCAAATTTTTTGCGCAACTCCCACGAACGCTTATTAATAAGATCTAAAACTGCCTCTTTATCAATGTTACTGCCGAATATACTCACAAATACTTTGGCAACAGATAAATCAGGGGTAACACGTACCTTGGTAACGGTTACCATAACCGGCCCAAAGAAATTTTGATATTCAGTTTGAAATATATCACCCAAATCTTTCTGTATAAGACGCGATATTTTACTCTGCCTTTTTGATTCCATATGTTTACTAAATTAGGTCTTTGATTTATTTTTTAAATTTTTATGTTTTTTGGTGAATAGTTCAAAATTTTATAAAAGAATAAAAAAAACAGCCTGTTCATAAAAGGTAAGCAAAAGTAATAAAATTGTTTTATAAGATTTGTCAAAGTACAGTTTTATTTACCTGATATTACTACTGTAGTAAATACCACAAGAAAAAATCAAATACACTAACGGCTTAATTAATAATTAGTTACATGAAGCGCCTGACCACTTATATAAGTTCTGTACTCTCGCAGCGAGATAGTTGCAGGGCCATTAACTACAGAACCATCAGTAATAAGAAACCTCGAACCACAGCAGGTGTCAACCAGTGTTATAGAGTTTTCTTCAACTTGAATTCTTTCGCAACTTGATGAGGGTTTATAAGTACAAGCCCTGTCGAAAGCTTTAAAATCTTCAGTAGAGCTTCGGTAAACAAGAATGCCCCTATATCCACCCTGAACATAAACCCAACCGCCAACAGACGTAAGATTTGTGTATTGTGGTGAGTTTAAATTGATATAAAAATTAACATAGGTATATGGTATGGGTTCTTCATTTTTTTGACATCTTGGAAAAAAAATCAATAATACCAATAATACCACCAGATATATATTTTGTCTTAAGCTTTTCATTTTTCTATGTTACTCAAAAATAACGCTAATAAAAAAAAATAGTATGTAATATTATGTATTTACATTTTGTTTTATAATTTTACAAAATTACGATATTTATTTTTTATGAAACTGACACGCGTTATATTTTTTATTGTAATCTTTTTGTTACCAGCCTTTTCGTGCTCACAGTATAGTCAACGCCAAATTAGAAAAAAACAAAGGGACGTTGAGAGAATGCAGGAGCAAAGAACCAAAGAAGCTGAAAATCAATATAAGGAAGCACTTAGAAGGCACAAGGATATTCAAACCAGAGAAACACGAAAACGTATGCGTCAAAATGCCCGTAAAGCCAGAAGAATTAGACAGGGAAAACATCCGGACCCTTTTTATATTCGAATATTCAGAAGAACCCCTACCCCAACACCCAGACCGGGCTCTTAAGTTATTATTTAATCTCGAATAATAGAGTTAGTCCGGTTTAAATCCAAAAAGAAAAAATAACTGCATAGGCATTTAAAACTCAGCATATTTTATTTGGTCCGGTAGGGCAATCAATTATTGATTTTGTCTTTTGATACTATAAAGATCTTTTCTGCGATCTTTGAGGTTTTTAACGCTGCCATAATTATGCAGTTCGTTAAGTAGGTCAATATCAACATCTGCAATAAGAATCATTTCAGTATTGGGCGTTGCTTCAGCTTTTATACCATTAGTTGGAAATCCGAAATCGCAAGGTGTAAAAACTACAGACTGGGCAAATTGTATGCCCATATTATGGACGTTGGGCAAATTACCGACATTACCGGCAATAGCAACATAGCACTCATTTTCGATAGCTCTTGCCTGTGCGCAATACCGCACTCTTGAGTATCCATTTTGGGTATCTGTAAGAAATGGCACAAATAAAATATCCATACCATCATCAGCCAACATTCTGCTTATTTCCGGGAACTCAATATCATAGCATATCAGTACGCCAATTTTTCCACAGTCAGTGTCAAAAGTTTTCAGTGTTTGACCTCCTTTAATACCCCAGGATTTTTTTTCATCAGGAGTGATATGTAGTTTTTCAAAACGGTCTATGGAACCATCTCTTTTACACAAATAGCCGGCATTGTACAATGTATTATCTACCAATTCAGGCATGCTGCCGGTAATAATATTGATGTTATATTCAACCGACAAGCGTGAAAACTCCATTACCAATGTTTCGGTATATTTTGCCAACTCCCTTATAGCCTCCGGCTCTGAGAGGTGGTTGTAAGCAGCCATCAAAGGGGCGTTAAAAAATTCAGGAAAAAGTGCAAAGTCAGCTTTATAAGCACTTAAAGCATCTACAAAAAACTCCATTTGCTGTAGCAAAGCTTTAATATCATCATATGGTCGCATTTGCCATTGAACCAAACCTAAACGAACAATTTTTTTAATAAACTCTGTTTTTTGCGTCGGCTTCTCATAATATACGTTATTCCATTTAAGTAAAACTGCATAAGATCTGGAGTCTGTGTCTTCCTGCCAATAGTTTTTCAGAATACGCACCGGATGAAAATCATTTGACAATTGAAAATCTAATACCGGATCGTGAATCTCTCGAAGCCTTACCTTTTCGATATACTCCTTAGGCCCAATCTCATCAGCATATTTGTGGTAGTTTGGAATACGCCCCCCCAGTAAAATACTTTTTAAATTAAGCTTTTCGCATAGTTGTTTTCTGTATTCGTACATTCGGCGCCCTAAACGTAAGCCTCTGTATGCAGGAATTACAACAAGGTCGATGCCGTAAAGAGTGTCGCCATTAAAATCGTGTGTCTTAAATGTATAATCTCCCGTAATTTCTTTATAGGTGTGGTGTTCATCAATTTTCGTGCTATCAATCATAATAGATAAAGCACAACCGGCAATATCACCGTTGATTTTTACCACAACCTGCCCTTCCGGAAAAATGCTCAGCAAGGTTAGGACTTGATGCTCTTCCCAATGGGCATCATCTATAGCGCCATAAGCATCAATCATTACCGATTTTAATTCTGCATAATCCGAAATTGTCAACGGGGCCAATTCAACATTATGTATTTCTTCTTTCATTAGCTTTATTGCCTTGTTTTAATTATCTTAAAGATGTTTTTTGGTTGGCTGCAAAAATAATTTTTTATTTTTTTTTACAAAAAAATAGTTTTAAATATATTTTTTTAATACCTTTGAAAATAAATGTAAAATAAAAGTTTAACCAAAAATTATTACTATGGAATCTTTAAAACATTTACTTTCGCTTTTCACTGCCGGTTTAATTATTATTTCTTCGTGCGGATCGCCCACAGAAGAAAAAGATGAAAAAACAGACGCCGACAAATGTAAAGAAAAAATTGCACAATACGAGTTTGTAACGCTTAAGGCAAATTTAGAACATTTGTCCGAATCGGAGTTAGACATGCTGCCCATATTTATTAAAGCAGCCAACCTTATTGATGAAATTTTCTGGTTGCAATCCTATGGTGAACCTAAAGAAACCCTGTTATCAAAAATCGAAGACCCTTATATGCGCGAATATGCTGTATTAAATTACGGGCCATGGGGACGTCTCGAAGGTCATACAGCTTTTATGGAAGGCTATGATGATAAGCCGAGAGGTGCCGCTTTTTATCCTCACGACATGAATAGGGTTGAATTTGACACATGGAGGGATACTTTGAAAAACAGCCCCTACACGCTTATAAGAAGAGGCGAAATGGATGCTCCGGTAGTAAAACATTATGCCCGAGCCTACAGAGAGCAACTGGAGAAAATCAGCACCTACTTACATGAAGCTGCAAGTATAGCAGAATATAGTGCTTTCGCTGACTACCTGAGAAAATTAGCAGCCGATCATTTCATAGGAGATTTTACAGTTAGCGAGAAAGCCTGGATGCAAATGAAAAATAATAATTTGGACTTGGTATTAAGACCTTTAGATACCGGAGAAGACAGGTTATTTGGTTTAAAAAAATCTTACACGGCATTTGTTTTGGCTAAAGATGTTGAGTGGACAGAAAGACTTTCACGTTATAATGCCATGGTTCCCGATTTGCAGCGTGCGTTACCTGTACCTCAAGAATTCAGAGAACAAATGTTTGGTCAGGAATCTGAAATAATTGCTTATAATGCACTTTACTATGCAGGTCAAAGTAATGCCGGCCCAAAAATTATTGCTTTACACTTGCCACAATATCCTGCCGTCCAAAAAATAACAGGAACTCGTAGCATGCAGTTGAAAAATGTTACTGAAGCAAAATTCATAAACATTTTGAAACCTATTGGCAAATTGGTAATTCATGAAACACAAAATGAGCACATTTCTTTCGATGCTTTTTTCCAGCTTGTTGCCTTTCATGAAATTGCTGCCGGTTTAAACATTGCAAGAACTATAGATGAAAACATCCCCGTGAGAGAAGCTTTGCGTGAACACCACAGTGTCATCGAAGCAACTGCAACAGATTTAATGGCATTACATCTTATAACTGAACTAAATAATAAAGGACATATAACAGATGAGGAATTGGCAGAAGCCTACATAACATCTTTTGCCAGCATCTTACGCTCCGTACGCTTTGGAACTGCTGGTGCGCATGGAATTGCAGCGATGATTCGTTTTAACTTTTTTGAAAGAGAAAATGCTTTTTCTCGTTGCAACGAAACCAACACTTTTATTGTCGATATTGATAAGATGAAAGCTGCTATTGAGAAAGGTGTTGAAAAGTTCTTAACCATTCAGGCTAAAGGAAATATTGAAAAAGCTGAAGAAATTATTGAAAGAGATGCCCAAATTCCGGAAATATTGGCCATTGACATTGAAAAAATCAATGCCAAAAATATTCCTGTTGATGTTGCATTCCATCAAGGAATGGAATATTTGAAAGTTAAAGACGAGTAAGCTCAGCTCTTTCTTTAAAAACTCTTCTTATTAGGCTTGAAATAATAAGTAAATCATCAGGCTTTTCATAAAATGTGTATGCCAAACTGTGCAATTATACATTAAGTGAAAAGCCTGATTTATAATTAAAAGCTCCGAACACAGAATAGATTTTTAAATACACAGTTTGCTTTTTCTGTTTTCCGTATTGGGCTACAGTTATAGAAGAATTATTTTACAAAAATCTGAATATTGAATATTTTTCCGGAAATCAATCTGCAAAACAGCTGAGCCTACCCTCTCGTTCTTATTTGAACCTACTGGGACATAATACATAAAACAAGCAATTAGTTTGCGTGGCATTTGGTGCTTTCACAAAAATATGTCATTGGTAACCCCGATGGCTATCTGCTCTAAGTATTTAAAAAAAAACAGACGTACATAATAAAATTATATGTATATTTGCTATTGCAAAACGATTAATAAAAACATAATTTATTAACAATTTATTTTGTTACTAATTAATAATGAGT
>PXBB01000046.1 GCA_003565735.1 Bacteroidales bacterium | reverse complement strand
GTGTGTTGTAATAAACTTCATCACTAGGTATTTGTTTTTCCATTTTATCAGGCTCTGGCTTTCCTTTCTCTACACTGTCTTTCTTCCACAGGTAGTTTTTCAATTCTTTTACAAATATCTTATTATTGTTATTTTCAACCACATAAAATCTTCCCTTGCTTATAAAATCTATTGAATATTCTATTAGTTGTTCTTTATTTGTTCCTTTATTAACAGGATTTAATCTAATACCATAATCTTTAAAGAATTGGTTTCTTAAAGCACCCTCTGCACAATCTATTGTTTCTTGGTCAACATTTGCTTGATATTCTTGTATCATTTTTAATCTAAAATCAAATATCTCTTTCGCTAACTCGCTAGGGCTTTTCTTAACAGAACGTTCTTTTGGCGAATAGTAATAAGTGTCTAACCTATACCAATTACCATCTGTTGAAAATCCATAAGCACCACATATTGTTGCCGATGTTTGATGTCCTGCATCTATACTAAAATCTACATATATTATTTTACCCTCTGGGTTTTTATATTTGATTAAGTCGGGATTATATATCAAGCCATCAATTCCTATAACCTCGCCTAAATAAATCCATCTATAACGTTTCTCATCTGTTCGCTCTAATCGTTCGGCTTCTTCTGTGAACATTCTACCTAGCCATTCTCTTGGTACATTACGATAATCGGAGTGTGTTACTAACACATCATCTCTACTACTCATCTTACTTTCAAAATCATTAACCCAATCATATTTATTTTTAGGCGGGTTGTAAGAATATAAGTTAATAAACCAATCATCATTTCCACGAGTAAAGGTTGCAGTTGTTTGTTGTAATTCTTCTTCACCGTCAAACTCTGTTAATTCCTCAAACCAAACTATCTTAATAGGTCTATCTTCATCAATTAAACCTTTTATTTTTTCGTAGTTGTCCATACCTGCAAAATATACTTTATTACCTGTTGTCAATATTTTGATCTCCATAGGTGATACGTTAGCGATATAATCAATATCTTCTACAAGCCCTAATCTTCCTAACGCTCTTTTAATTTCTTTAAACACCGAATTTCTTAATGTGTTTTTATATTTCCTTAAAACAGCAGCAGAACAATCAGGCTCTTTAACTATATGATAAGCAATTTTTAAAGCGTTCTTACTTGTTTTAGTTGAACCTCGCCCACCTTTATCTATTTGATGAGGTTTCTTGCTTTTAAATGTATTGTGAAAGTGAGGGGCTATTTCATCACTCAACCTCATCAGGTAAGTCGTCCTTAATTTCTATCTTCCTAGTTGTTTGTTCTAATTCTTGTTTATCTTTCCAACCGAAGTTCTTTAATGCAAATATATCGCCTGAACGCCCTTTTCTTCTTAAATCCTTTTCATATTCATTATGTACTTTTATCTTGGCTTTTTTTATTGGTTGGAAAAACCCATCCTTTTTTGAGTAGTTTATTAAAGTATGATAGTCCATATCACATACTATACATAAACCTGTCATAGTCCACTCTTCTCTTGGTGTTTCTTCAAAGTACTTATCAAATGCTTTTTCTAATTGTTCAACACTTTGCCATTTCAAAGGTCTACCTCCTGCCATATTAATTCACCTCGCATATCCTGCTTTTATTATTATGTCTGCCCTTTCTGGTGTTACTTTATATTCTTCACCTTTTTTGATTAGTCTATTTTGTGTTGTATCGTGGTAGTCTTGTAACGCTATTATAGTTTCTTTTTCTTTTGTATATTGGTAGTTTGCTTTTTTGCCTTTTCCGAGTTCTTTTTCCCACTCTTTAATACTATCCTTTTTTTTATAATTAAACTTTAAGTTATTCATATACATTTTGTTTATTACATCATCTAAGTTAGATAAGTCCATATTAAGTACATAACCATTTATTCCATCTTTAATGCCTTGTTCGTGTATTGCTGGGTAGTCAGTTGCTACAACAGGGATACCATATTCAAACGCTTCTGCCGTTGCATATCCCCAACTTTCACAATTAGATAGTTGTATTAAATAATCAGCGTCGGCTATATAATGTTCTATATGAAATGTTACATCTCTTTTTATTAAACCATCTATATTGTTTTTTAAAGGTTCGTTTGTAAACAATTGCCATATAAAAGGTATTCCTAGTTCATTTAATCTATTAGCCATTTGTATAGTACGTTCATAACCTTTTTCCCAACTAAATCTAGTGGGGCTTATTAAATTTAAAACTCTTTTCGTTTCTACTTTTTCAACTAAATTATATATAACATTACACTCTATATCTGGTTGTTGTTTTAATATTGATTTTTTAGCAACTTCACTTACTGCTATATGTATATTTGTTTTAGGGTGTTTTGTGTATTTCCAATTCATCGCCGAATAATCACTATGTATAACTTGTGCGTAGTAGTTTTCTTTTGATACTACATCATCGGCTATATTATGATATGTCGAATTACATATATATTTGTCGCACTGAAATTTTTGTCCAACATATTTAACGCACTTTACCAAATGTCTATATCTTTCTAGTTGTTTCCTATGGGCTTCTTTATAAACAAACATTATTTCATATTTGTTGTGAAATGCTTTAAAAAACTCGTATAAATGTTTTTCTATTCCACCTATATCGCCAAAAGTGCTTTGAAATACAATTATTTGTGATTGCAAAGGTCTTTCTTTACCTATTTCGCCTTTACTGAACTTGTCTGTTAAACTATCTTCCCTACCACTATTATATATATACATTATATCTGTTATGTTTGCTTTTTTGCCGTGCCTTACTCTGTTGTTAAAATCTTCATCTTCACTTATTTGTAAGTTAGAAACAAACCTATGTTCCCCTATTATATCTCTTTTGTAAATACAGTTCCAAATGCTTGTATTCCAAGTTGGTGGCTCGTTGGTAATTATATAATCGCCTTTAAGCCTTCCTTCTGCTTTCCAACTCATTAAGCAATAATCCCATTCTTCTTTTGTCTTATTTAAAATGGTTTCAATATAGTTATCTACAACCATATCATCGCTATCTACAAATGCTATATATTTACCCTGTGCTTTATCAAGCCCATCATTTCTTGCTGCTGAAACTCCTTCGTTGTCTTTTTGGATTACTGTAATGGGGTATTTAGAAAAGTCTTCATAGCACCCATCATCTATTAAAATAATCTCAACTTCTTTTGTTAATTGTGGACATAATTTATCTAGTAATTTATGTGTTAGTTTAGTTGTTTTGTAAAAAGGTATTATTATACTTAATTTCATATCTACAAATCCCCTCTTATAAAAATCTACTTTTATATTTTCTTTTTCAAATAGTTCAATACATTCTGTCGCCCATTTGCCACCTACAATACACCAAGGTTTTCTTTCTTCATAATACCCAATGTCAATTATTAAATCGCCACCGTTGATATAATGCTTGTAAGGGCTGTCGACTT
>PXBB01000042.1 GCA_003565735.1 Bacteroidales bacterium | reverse complement strand
TTGCGGAAGTTTTCTATGACCTTGAACAGGTGCCGGAAGAGTTTTTACTCTGGTTTCACCACGTAGGCTGGGATCATATTATGAAATCGGGCAGAACGCTATGGGAGGAATTGGTACACAAATATTATGAAGGCGTTGAAACTGTCCGCTGGATGAAAAAAGCTTGGGATTCAGTAGGATATTTAATTGATGAAGAACGTTTCAATCATGTAAAAGCATTACTTGAGGTACAGGAACGCGATGCAGTCATCTGGAGAAACTCATGTGTACTTTATTTTCAAACTTTTTCAGGAAAACCAATCCCAGACGGTCTTGAAAAACCGGAACATTCCCTTGATTATTATAAAAATTTTCATTTGATTAGGTACATTCCCGAACCCTGGCAACGCTGAAATTACTAACTAATATTTAAACCTATGAAAGAACCCTGAATTCAAAATCAACCGGAATCAGACTTCAAATCCCAGCCGGTATATAGAACAATTCGTTTTCAATTATTTTTATCTTAATTTCACAACCTCCATTATTCAAGTTTAATAACATAATTCCTTTTTGTCATTTTATGACATTGCCTGGCACCACTGATGAAAATAAGAAATGATAAAAAGTATACATGGGTGGAGTTAAAATAAATTGGCTGCGATTGAGTAGACTTTGTTCAGAAAAACGGGTGAATCCCGGTTTAAAATTTTTCTTTATTGTTTAAGTAAAAATAAAAAAAAGATGTATTCAAAAATTACAAAGATTGAAACCTTAATAGTCCCTTTGGCTTTAACACTTTCCTGCTCCCAACCAAAAAATGAAAATGAGATAAACAAGAATGGACTCCCTAATATTGTATTATTAATGAGCGATGATCATGGTTGGGACGAAGTCGGTTACAATGGCCATCCCTTTGTTATAACCCCTGTATTGGATGAAATGGCCGCAGAGGGTTTACGTTTCGATCGGTTTTATGCAGCACATCCCAGTTGTTCGCCAACCCGGGGTAGTCTTATGACGGGAAGGCATCCAAACCGATATGGAACATTTACTCCGGGATTTTCAATCCGGCCTGAAGAGATTACCATTGCGCATCTTCTTAAAGACGCCGGGTATGTAAGTGCACATTTCGGAAAGTGGCACATTGGTCCTGTTAAAAAAGAATCCCCCACCAACCCTGGAGCAATGGGTTTTGATGAATGGTTATCGCATGATAACTTTTTTGAAATGAATCCTGTCCTATCCAGGAATGGAGGGCCTCCTCAAAAAATGGAAGGAGAAGGTTCCGAAGTAATCATTGATGCAGCCATTCAGTTTATTGCAAAGTCAAAAAAACAGAATACTCCATTTTTAGCGGTGGTTTGTTTCGGATCTCCCCATGAACCCTTCAGTGGGTTGCCTGAAGATCTGTCACTTTATGATAATCTTCCTGACAGTTTAAGTAAACAAGAAGTCATGCTTACATCCAATGAAACAGGGCTTCAAGTGAACCGGCCGCTTCGAGATGTGCTACAGGAACGCTATGCAGAGATAACAGCCATGGACAGGTCGATCGGGACACTGCGGAATTATCTTAAAAATAATGATTTGAAAGAAAATACCATTGTCATGTATTTTAGCGATAATGGCACTTGTTCAAAAGCAAAACGCACGGGAATGAAACTCCGGGGACAAAAAGGGAACTTTTACGAAGGTGGTATTCGTGTTCCGGGGGTAGTAGAATGGCCCGCAGTAATAACAGAACCCTCATCAACTTCTATGATTGCTGTTACAAGTGATCTCCTGCCAACGCTGGCTGAAATAACGAATCAGCCTTTACCCGACAGACCTATAGACGGTGAAAGTCTGGTACCGGTTTTTGAAGATCCCTCAAATCAACGATCAAAATCTCTTTTTTTCTGGGAATTTTTACCATGGAATGTTTATGATGAAAAAACACAAACACCATACATTGATCCAAAGCTACAGGAAGGAACGACTCCCCTGGCTAAAAAGTTGGGCGGGCGGTTTACCCGTAATTTCGTTAATTATCAATATTCAGGTATCTCCAAAAACGACACTATAGGTACACGTGCAATGTTAAAAGACCGGTTTAAACTTTTGATTGAAGGTGAGACACCCAATAAAAATGGAGTTGAATTATATGATATTCAGAACGATCCGGGAGAGCAAAAAAACCTGGCTAATGAGTATCCTGAAATTGTAAAGGAGATGCGGGATGAACTTCGCAAATGGCAGGAGTCGGTTTTAAATAGTTTAAATGAGGCAGATTATGCTATTACCCCATAAAACTTTGTTATTTTAGCAAAACTTCAGATCTAACTTTTTGAATAAAAGTACTCTTGCTAAAATTTCTTCACCAATTTTTGTTACCCGATATTTACATGTATTTGGCAACTTTGAAATGAGTTTATGAGCTCTAAGTTTAGCTATTAACCTGGTAATTTTCGCACTGATCTTTTTCATGTCAGATGATGGTTTCAGAGAAAGTGCATTTTGTTCCAATAATATAAGCCGCAAATTCTTGTTTGAAAATCCCCTTATTTTGAAAGCGCCATTAAGAACAGCATTAAAAACAGCACAGGAGAAACTGTTTAACAAGTTAAAACCTGAGTACCTGCGAGGTTTAGAATCATGTTTTGTTGATAACTTCGTTTCTATGCTATTACACAGGCTTTCAATTTTTCTATCCAACGTATTGTCCCTGTCAACAGAAGTTAAGCTGTCCAGATAACGTAAATTACATGCTTTTGCTACTTCTGCAAATCGATACATGTTGGAAATGGATTTCCCCATAGGCACCCATTTCTTTTTTGCCTGAACGTTTGGATTGCGAATTTTGAAGGCATTGGAGTTGTTGATAGTAGTCTCTACCCGGAGCACATTGGTCTTGTCATACATTTTCAATGAATTTTTGTCAAGTGTAAACTTGATTCGGAACCCTTGATTCCAGAAATACTTTTTATCGGAGACTGTCTCTCCCTGACAAAGTCCATGTAGCTTCCTTCCAAAAAAAGTATAGATATTTGACCCCATTTGACACAAAGAAGCATATTCAATGAAATATGGAAAATATTTTTGCAATTCATCTACATCTTTAAACAAAACATCACTGGCATATTCACATTGTTCTATCATCCATTTGTAACCATTGCCTCCAAATATCTCTTTTATTCGGGGTAGGTATACGTTTACTCTTTCTGCAAATTGATCAAATACTTTATTCCACTTCTTCTCATGAAACTTATCGCTTATCTGTTGAGCTCGTTCAATATCTGATGTCCATGTAATGCTATTATCGTAGCTGCGGTAATCAATGTCCTCCTTATCCAATTGTTTTTTTAAATACTCTTTCCCGTTTATATATATCTGAATTCCAAATGAAAACCATGTCTGTAACCGGATATGCATAAACCCAAAATCCTTGTCTTGATAGTAAAAGTAATAATGGAG
>PXBB01000048.1 GCA_003565735.1 Bacteroidales bacterium | reverse complement strand
CTCTACTTACAGTAACCCTTATGAAATTTCAGGATTGAATTCCGGAACTAATTATAATGTCAGGGTAAGAGCAGTTGGTCCGGGTGGAGTATTATCGTCTTGGTCTAACGTGGTTAGCTTTACTACAACCGGATGGACAGGTGCTGCGCCAATAGCCGATCTAGTATCTGTTGATGATAATGATGCAACTATTGAATGGACCCTTATGCCTGGCACTGTTGATTATCATGTATTGATCATTGGTTATGGTGTTGATACTGTTGATGCCTCTACTTACAGTAACCCTTATGAAATTTCAGGATTGAATTCCGGAACTAATTATAATGTCAGGGTAAGAGCAGTTGGTCCGGGTGGAGTATTATCGTCTTGGTCTAACGTGGTCAGCTTTACTACAACCGGATGGACAGGTGCTGCACCGATCATCAGCCTTGTAAATGGCTCTGAAACGGTATCTTCAGCAGATATTGAATGGGCTCCATTGCAGGATGCTGTAGATTACCATGTATGGGTAGTTGGGTATGGTATTGATACTGTTGATGCTTCTACTTACAGTAATCCTTATGAAATTTCAGGGTTGAGCTCCGGAACTGATTATGATGTGCGTGTCAGGGGCGTTGGACCAGGAGGTGCTCTTTCGCCCTGGTCAAATATTGTAAACTTCTCAACCCTTGATTTTACAGCTTCCTTAGTTGCTGTTGATGATCATGAAGCTGATATTGAATGGCCAATGATAGCAAATGCCACCGACTATGAGGTATGGATTATCGGTCAGACTATAAATGTCGTTCCAGCTACTGGTTTGACAATGCCTTACACTATTACAGGTCTTAACTCGGGTACCAGTTACAATGTGCGGGTAAGAGCTCTAAACAACGGAGCAGCCATTACAGCATGGTCTAATATTGTAAACTTTACTACTACAGGATGGACAGGCGCTGCTCCGGCTATAAGTCTTGTACCTGGCTCAGAAACCGATCATACAGCACAAATCGAATGGGCTTTGCTTTCAAGTGTTGAAAGTTATCAAGTATGGGTATTTGCACATAGCTTAATAACCATAGATGCTGCTACATTTACACCACCTCATACTATTACCGGTCTAAATCCCGGAACAAGCTATGACGTACGGGTAAGAGCCGTAGGTACTGCCGGAGAAATATCGGCATGGTCTAATGTTGTAACATTTACAACCTCAAGTGCCAAAGGTGATGCCCTTGCTGGTTTACTTGAATCTGATGGCGCTGAAAAACCATTCGTTTATCCTAACCCAAGCACCGGCAACTTTATGCTTATACTGCATGAGGAAACTGATGTAACTGTATTTGATGCCTCCGGACGTGTAGTTTATAGTGAAAAACTTACTGAAGGCACACATCAAATGCACTTTGAGCATATGGCTGCAGGTGTTTATAACATCAGAGCCGTTGGCAAATACCATTTGAGTAACTTGAAAATTGTTATAAAAAAGTAATTCCTAATTCATATAAAATTTTTAAGTTACCAATTCAAGAAGGCGGGAAATATTCTCCCGCCTTCTTTTTTTAAAAAAACAACACCCCCTTATAATCAAAATAAATAACTTTTGGCCTATTGTATATACATAAATATGAATGATTAAGACAAATAACGTTGGAATATAAAAGCGGCATTGTTTTTGTTTTAAGAAACACGAATCTTAGTTTTTTCAATATTTAAAATGTAAGCTTGAATAATAAAAAACCCTTTGCTATGAAAACATCATTACCAGCAACTTTCAGCAAAAAACCATTAAGGACCTCAATTTTATTACTTCTATTACTTGTATTAATTACTCAATGTCGTAAAGATGATTATAGAAGCTGGGCTTATTACAGTGAGCCGCCACCAAATCCAAAAATTGTCACCTTAAACTCTGTCATTTCCAATTGTGTACCGCCATATCCTGTTACTTTTTTTCAAGAATCACAAAACCTACTGGGGAATGTTTATTATTATTGGGACTTTGGCGATGGCAACACATCTACCGATCAAAACCCTCATCATATATATCAAACACCGGGCAATTATACAGTAAAGTTTATTGTTTCAAATGAAATAGGAGCAGATACTGCCTATCTGGACATGACAGAGCTTAGCCAATCTTCTATTCCTGTGGTTGCAGATTTTACTTACAGTCACTTTAACAATAACAACTATGCCCCAACCAAAGTGCTTTTTTCAAACTTCTCAACAGGTGCTAATCAGTTTTACTGGTATTTTGGGGATAACAATCAAAGCAGTAATGTAAATCCTGAACATGTTTTCCAGGGTCCGGGCAATTATACTGTCACGCTAAGAGGTACGTGTACAGATGGCACCTACAACGAAACCACCAGCAATATTCTTGTAATGCCCGCACCTCAAAGGGTTTTTGTAGATATTATTAATTTAATGCTGCCTTCATCTTATAGGAATAAGCCTGTTTTTATCGATATGTATCACAATACAACTTTAATTGGAACTACGATTACAAAAAGGCCAAGCAGCTTTCCTGTAAAATTCAGAGCGCCAAGCGACTTTATGATTGGCTACTTTTTTGATTTTGTGCAATTTTCAAGTAATGAAGTTTTTGAGTTCTGGATTATGCAGGAAAACGACCCTGACCCACCTATACCACTCTATAAAATAGTATTGTCTTCAGTTGATATTAAAAACAATCATTATCCGAGAGTATATTATCAAATTGAAACGGTACCGCCATTGAATAATGTTTTTATTGATTTATATTTAAGTTATTAAACCCTCTATACATACTGTTATGAAATATAAAATTCTTTTATCCATATTAATCATAAGCCTTTTAAGTAAAAAAGCAGAAGCACAACCTGATTTTAACTACTGGAATGAAGCCGGCTATTTTAAGCTCATGGCAGGTTCGGTAAGCCCTGGCACAAATTTTGGCAGCACTTCTTCTAATGGGTTGTTTGCCGATAACGGTTTCCAAATTGGATTGGATTTAAACTATATTGTAAAATATGGACTGGGGCTAGGATTTAAGCTGGAGTATAATTCTTTCAGTTTTAATAGTGATGCCTTTTCCAGCCATGCCCAACCGCAAAGCATACGTGTTAAAGGAGGGTTTAATTCCACAAAATATGGCCTTAACTTCTTGCTAAATGCGCCTGTAATTATGGGTTCCGAAAATTTTGTTGTCAATTTTTTTGCCGAAGGAACTGCTGGCCTTAGAACCATGAACATCCCTGAAATTGACTTAACATACAATGAGATCTTTAACAAATATGTAGAGGTCTCTTACAGACCTCGCAGCAACATCATGGGTTTTTTGGGTTATAGGGGCGGCATCCAGCTACTGTTTTCCAATAAATATGGAGCCAGCTTTTCTTATAATGCTGTTTTACCAAGCAGACACAGCATAAAATATTCATCGCGTCGTTTTGATGCACAAGGGCGTTTGTATGAAGACGAAAACTACCTACATGACTTCCTCGATCATACCGGTTTTCAGGTAGGGTTCATGTTTATCATGGGTAAAGACTGATTTTTAAAATAATGCATGCACAAACAACCGAAGAAAATGAAAGATAGCCAAAAAGTATTTGATATTGATAAAGTCCGATCCGATTTCCCTATATTACAGCGAAAAGTTTTTAACAAAACGCTGGTATATCTTGATAATGCAGCAACCACACAAAAACCAACCAAGGTCATTCAACGATTGGCGCGTTATTACGAGCAGGAAAATGCCAATATTCACAGAGGGGTACACTATTTAAGTCAGATTTCAACAGAGTCTTTCGAAAATGTCAGGGAAAAAGTCCGCGCGTTTTTAAATGCAGAAAAAAAACATGAAATTATTTTTACCAGAGGCACCACCGAATCTATAAACCTTGTGGCCTCTTCTTTCTCAGATGCTTTTCTCAAAGAAGGTGATGAAGTGCTAATTACAGAAATGGAGCACCATTCCAACATCGTTCCGTGGCAAATGGCCTGTCAGAAACATCAGGCAGAATTGAAATATGTGCCTATTACAAATAAGGGAGAGCTTGACGAACCAGCTTTTGAAAAAATGCTCAGTAAGCGTGTCAAAATACTGGCTTTAACGCATTTATCTAATGCCTTAGGCACCATAAATCCTTTAAAGAAAATCATAAAAAAAGCCAAAGCTTTCAATATTCCTGTTCTAATTGATGGCGCTCAGGCTGCTGCTCATTTAAAAGTAGATGTAAGAGACCTCGACTGTGATTTTTACTGCTTTTCGGGGCATAAAGTATATGGCCCCATGGGTGTGGGAGTGTTGTATGGAAAAGAAAAGATTTTGGAATCAATGCCTCCATACCAAGGAGGCGGCGAAATGATTAAAGAAGTATCACTCAAAGAAGGAACGACATACAACGAGTTGCCTTTTAAGTTTGAAGCAGGTACACCTAATGTATCTGATGTTATTGGCCTGGAAGCTGCTTTAGATTACATCAACGATATAGGCCTCACAAGTATTGGAAATTACGAAGACTCCTTACTCACAGAGGCTACGCATCTCTTAAATAAAATTGACGGTTTACATATTATCGGACAAGCACAGCATAAATCATCAGTTTTATCCTTTATTGTAGATCAGGTACACCCATATGATGTTGGTACCTTGCTTGACAAAATGGGAATTGCTGTTCGGACCGGACACCATTGTGCTCAGCCTGTAATGGAAAAATTCGGCATTAGCGGTACCATTAGAGCATCCTTTGCTTTTTACAATAGTAAGTACGAAATCGAATTACTCAGAGATGCTTTGCAAAAAGCGCTGTCAATGTTAAGATAAAATTATAAATCCCGCTATTTTTGGAAATAGCTTCATTGTTTTTTAATCCGACTTTTGGGTAAGAAGTATTAGGTCAATAACTTCAATCATTTCATCAATATAATGAAATTGTAAGCCTTCCAAGTATATCTCTTTGATTTCCCGGACATCTTTTTTATTTTCTGTAGGCAGGATAACATCTTTATATCCATATCTTTTAGCTGCTAGAATTTTCTCTTTAATACCACCTACCGGCAACACTTTACCTCTGAGAGTTATTTCACCGGTCATAGCTACCATAGGTTTTACTTTTCGCCCCGTAAAAAGGGAGCTTAAAGCCGCAAACATGGTTATACCTACCGAAGGACCATCCTTAGGAGTAGCCCCTTCGGGAACATGTATATGAACATGCCACTTTTCGAAAGTATCCATAGGTATATTAAGCTGTTCTGCATGTGCTTTTAAGTATTCAAAAGCGATATTGGCGGATTCTTTCATTACATCGCCCATATTACCAGTTATAGCAAAAGTCCCCTTGCCTTTACTGCGGCTTACTTCAACAAAAAGGATTTCGCCTCCTGAAGATGTCCATGCCAATCCTGTAACAACACCTGGCACATCAGGATTCAGTCTTATATCTTTTGTAAATTTTGGCGCACCTAAAATTTTTGACAAATCTTCAACACTGACATTTTTTGGTGTTTTAACTTTCGACACTATATCTTTAGCTTTACTTCTGATGACCTTTGCAATATTCTTCTCCAGGCTTCTTACACCCGACTCCCGTGTATAGTTTTCAATAAGACGTTGAAGCATTTTTTTTGAAAAACTAAGACTGCTCTTATCCATACCATGCTCCAATAATTGCTTAGGCACCAAATGTTTACGTGCTATCTCAATTTTTTCTTCAATAATATAGCCTGTAATATCAATAACTTCCATTCTGTCAAGCAAAGCAGGCTGTATAGATGATAAAGTATTAGCTGTAGAAATAAACAAAACTTTAGATAAATCGAAACCTACTTCAAGAAAATTATCCCTAAAATCATTATTTTGTTCAGGGTCTAGCACTTCAAGCAATGCAGAAGAAGGGTCGCCATTGAAATTTGCGCCTCCTACCTTGTCAATTTCATCAAGAACAAAAACAGGGTTGGCCGACTTAACCCTCTTGAGGCTTTGGATAAAACGTCCGGGCATTGCCCCTACATATGTTTTTCTGTGCCCTCTTATTTCTGCTTCATCACGAAGGCCACCCAAGGACATGCGTACATATTTGCGTCCCATAGCTTCAGCTATAGATTTTCCTAATGAGGTTTTACCTACTCCCGGAGGCCCTACCAAGCAGATAATTGGCGACTTTAAGCTGTTTTTCAATTTTATGACAGCCAGATGTTCAACAATTCTTTCTTTTACCCTTTCGAGACCATAATGATCTCTATCTAACACTTTTTGAGCTTTTTTAATGTCTATTTTATCTTTCGTAAACTCGTTCCATGGTAGATCGACTATAGTTTCAAGGTAATTTAACTGCACAGAGTACTCAGCAGCTGCAACATTCATACGTTGCAACTTGAGAAGCTCTTTGTTAAAAGTATCTTCCACTTCTTTAGACCACTTTTTATTCTTGGCTTTCTTTTTAAGCTCTGCAATTTCCTGCTCGTTCGGATTGCCTCCTAACTCTTCCTGTATAGTTTTTAGTTGTTGATGTAATATGTAGTCTCTCTGCTGCTTGTTGATATCTGTTTTTACCTTATTCTGTATTTGATTTTTCAGCTCTATAACTTGAATTTCCCTCATTAAATGAGACAGAACAGTATTGGCTCTTTTATAAATATCACTGATTTCAAGAATACGTTGTTTTTCAGATGTTTTGACATTCAAATTCGATGCCACAAAATTTATTAAAAAAACAGAACTTTCAATGTTATTTATAGCAAAGCTTGCTTCCGGTGGTAAGTTTGGAGATTTTTTAATTATCTGATTTGATTGATCCTTAATAGAGTCGATAAGTGCGTTAAAAGCTTTGTCTCTTTTGGGCTGTTTTTTAAAGGGATGACATGCTATTCTTGCTTTGTGGTAAGGTTCCGTTTGTAGAATTTCAACAATGTCAAAAGAACGTTTACCCTGAATAATGATGGTTGTCGTATCATCGGGCATTTTAAGCACTTTCATTATATGAGCTATAGTTCCTGTAGTGTAAAGCTCCTCCGGGCTGGGGTCCTCAGTATGGGCATCTTTTTGTGCTACAACACCTATCAGTGCTTTTTTATCGTAAGCTTCTTTTATTAACTCTATAGACTTTTCCCGACCAACTGTTATAGGAATGACCACTCCGGGAAATAAAACAGTATTGCGTAATGGAAGTATAGGCAGCTCGTCGGGATAATTGTCATCAAATTCTTTATCGTAATCATCATTGGAGTATAGTGGGATAAAATCGGACTCTCTGTCAATCATATCAGAAAAATCGAAAAAATCTGACTCAAAAAGTTTTTTCATATATATTTTTATTTTTTCATTTAATGAAATTTTTACACCTTATTTCTTTGCAGCTTTTTGCCGTTTTTTTTACGCAAAAAACGGCAACCCGCTCTCGTTTATATGCCATTATGTCAGCTTCTTCAAAATATTCATCAAAATGTTTTGGTTTAAAAAAAATCAGTTGATGATACAGCACTCAATATCAAGAGTTTTAGAAGAAATAAAAAAAACATTTTTTTAAACACATATACGATTTAAGCATAGTGCATAGGAAGGACAATATTTATGCCATTATAAAAAAGGCTACATATATCTGTATTCAAGGGTAAGATCATAAATGGTTTGCAGGATTTTTTCATCTTTTTCATCCAGATCTTTAGTTCTTCTTTCCAGTACTCTCCGTGCAACATCAACAGCTTTACTTATTTCATAGGTTGTAAATTTGCTGGCTCCACCCCACGAGAAAGAAGGGATAAAGTTCCTTTGAAAACCCGCTCCAAAAATACTGGCATTAATGCCCACTACCGTTCCTGTATTAAACATAGTGTTTATTCCACACTTAGAGTGGTCTCCCATAATGAGGCCGCAGAACTGCAAACCCGTGCTTTCAAATCTTTTGGAAGCATAACTCCATAGCTTAACCTCTTCATAATTATTTTTTAGGTTAGAGTTATTGGTGCCTGCGCCCAAGTTACACAATTCGCCAATAACAGACTGACCAAGGAACCCATCATGAGCTTTGTTGGCATAGCCAATAAATATACAATTATTAATTTCTCCTCCCACTTTACAGTGAGGGCCTATAGTGGTGCCACCATAAACTTTGGCTCCCATTTTCAGCTGCGCATTGTCACACAAAACAAAGGGTCCACGGACATGACTTCCCTCCATAATTTCTGCATCCTTACCAATATATATGGGCCCATTTGTACTATTTAAAGTGGCACATTCCACCTTGGCACCCTCTTCAATAAAAATATCTTTGCCTATGAGTACATTGGTTTTACTGGCCTGTTGCGATTTGCGACCTTTGGTAAGTCTATCAAAATCATCGTGAATAACCTTACTGTTTATAATAAAAATATCCCACAGGTTATTAATTTTCAATTTCAAATTTTGGGTCGTTTTGCTTTCGCTATTTCCTGCACATTCAAGAGATAAGCTTTTTAATGCTTTTAAAGGCACCGACATAGCTACTATAATATCTTCAGAAACCAGGATTTCGTTGTTCCCCAAAGACTTAATTTCATTTACAAGCGCTTCGTTTGGAATAACTGAACCGTTAATAAGAATATTTTGATTGGCCTGTTTAATAGGAAATTTTTCGCATAAATATTCATCCGTTAAAGATGATGTTTTTGCATTCAAATAATTTTCCCATTTTTCCCGAATGGTTGTTATACCAACCCTCAAATCGGCAACAGTACGTGTGAAAGTTAATGGCAATAAGTTCGTTTTCGCCTGATCATCAAATAAAATGTAATTCATCTTTTATGCTTATGTTATAAGGTTAAAAATTCCTTAAAAATAAATAATTTTTTTTACCTAAAATAAAAAAACCCTTAAAAAAAGGGTTTTTTAAAAAAATATTAAACGTTTTAAGTCTATTTTTGCTTTTTTTCGTAATGTTTCTGATAACGATTTTTGAATTTATCAACCCTTCCGGCAGTATCAACAAGCTTCATCTTTCCGGTATAAAAGGGGTGAGATGTATGAGATATTTCAAGTTTAACTAAAGGATATTCATTACCATCTTCCCACTTTATGGAATCTTTAGTTTTTACTGTTGACCTTGAAAGAAATGCATAATCGTTAGACATATCTTTAAACACAACTAATCTGTAATCTTTGGGATGGATGTCTTTTTTCATTTTGAGTATAATTTACAATAAAGATTTTTACATATTTTTGAGGGTGCAAAGATAATAATTTTTCGAAGCATGAAAAAAAAATGCATACTTTTTTATAAATATTTTAGTAAAAAATGCTGCTTTTCAAAAAAAAGTGTAATTTTGCATTCCTTACAAAAAACCGTAAAATATTACTAATATATTAAATACCAAAAAGATGAATCGTAGTGAGGTAATGCATTTTGTTAAAAGCACCATGACCCAAAAAAAGGACTTCCCTCCTTTCAAGGCCGGTGATACCATAAGAGTTAGTTATAAAATTATCGAAGGTAATAAAGAGCGCATACAGCACTTTCAGGGAGTTGTACTTCAGCGCAAAGGATCATATACAACTGAAACATTTACTATCAGAAAAATGTCGGGCAATATTGGTGTAGAGAGGATTATGCCCATAAGCTCCCCTTTTATTGAGGAAATTACTGTAATGAAGCGCGGTGTGGTTAGAAGAGCCCGTATTTTTTATCTTAGAGCTCTAAAAGGTAAAAAGGCTAAAATTAAAGAGAAAAAATTCTAATTAGAATTTCCCCTTTAACACCCGTTTTTTCTATTTATCTGTATTTTTAGGACTATTCTGACCTCTCAGATTTTCTGAATGTTTTACTTGTAAATTTCTAACCAAAACCAAGCATATAGTATCCTACGTCAGGCCTTTTACTTTAGGTAAGCCGGGAATAAAATCCTTGAGATAAAAGGGTTCAAAATTAGCCAAGGATTCAAACTTTTTCATATTATACTGCTCTAGTGCCAAAGGAATCATGGCATCTGCACTCATTTTATACGCGTAATTGAAAGTTGCAAGCGGTGGCTGCTTTAAAACTTCTGAACACTTGGCAGCACCATCGCCAAAAAAATACATTTTTGATGTTGTTAAAAAATTTCTAAAAGAATCTTCATCGATAATTTTAGCAGACACAGGCTCTAAAAGCTCATTATCGCTGTTATATACTGCGCAGTACACTTCCATGCGTCTGGCATCAATCATAGGACAAAAAAGAGCTGTATTATCATTGAGCTCTGCAGCAGCTTTCAGAGCCATAGCCTGCAAAGTATCAATGCCCAACAAGGGCTTGTCAAGAGCATAACACAAGCCTTTGGCTGAAGCCACTCCAATACGTAGCCCCATATAAGAACCAGGACCTTTGCTTACTGCTATAGCATCAATATTGTTCAATGACAGGCCTGCCTCTTTTGTTACATCAACGATATAATTTGTCAGATTTTCGGCGTGCGTGTAGTCGGAAAGGCTTTCCTTGGCAGCTAACACTTTATCCCCTCGCGATAAGACTACCGAACAACACTTCGTTGTTGTTTCTATGCATAGTATATAAATCATTCTTAGATATCTTGATAATAGAAACTTTTTCTAAGGTTGTATCAGATTATCATAAACAACGGCATTAACAGTTACTGCAACCTTATCATTACAAATGGCTGAGCCAAAATCAATAGTTTCCATTTCTTTTTCGTACGGTTGTAATTCAATAACTCCTTTTTTTATCCAGGCACAGGTATTGTTATATTGTAGTGGAACTAAAATTACAGCCTCGAAAGGACGTCCTTTAGCTGACTGACCCACGACGGCTTTGTCTGCCGACATTTCAAATCTGAAATTCTCAGCCTCATACAAGTCTTCCCTAAAGCCTTCAACCCATTTTAGTAAACGCTCGGCTTTATAGCTTAAGGTTCCTTCAGCCATAATAAGAGTCATTTCCTTAAACTTAACATCAAACAAAGGCTGCCCTTCTAAAGAATTACCTTTTCTTTCCAGTGCTATTGTTCCAATTACTTTATTGTCGTTGATAAAAAAATTATCAAAACTGATAATAGCTTTGAATAAACTATCAGGCAAAAAATGTGTAAATTCAATTTTCACACCACCTCTTCTGTAGCGTTTATCAGTGCCAAAGCAATTGGTGTCTCCATAATCAATAAGCATTTCTTTAGGCCAGGTCAAGGTATCGAAGGGAAAAATACTTGTCGTTGCACATTGTGGGCCCGTAAAAAAATTATCCCCATTACTCTCATTACGCAACACCTCATAAGCAAGAAAAATATTATGAAATACTTCAGAAATCACATTATTAAAAAAACTTTCTGCTTTGATAAACTGTTTGCTAATTTTTAAATCTGCCTTTTCATCATCTTTGTCGCAAGCAACCAAAAAAGCTATTAAAGCAAACACTACTAAAAATATGCCGGCATTTCTTTTCATTGTCTTTTGTGTATAGAATATTTAAAAACAAAATTAAAATATTTAATTATATTTGCAGCAATTTAGCAATAATAATTTTATATCAATTTCATTATCAAGGTTTTATGATTAAGCAAATAGTTTTTACGGCCGCATTACTGATAACCATAATTATCTTTTTCTACACAATATCTACTATTATAAAAAAAATCAGACTTACAAAACCCTATCCTATCAAAGATTTTGGAAAGCGTTTTGTGCTATTATTAAAAGTGGCTGTTGCCCAATCTACAATATTACGCAGACCTGTTGTAGGCTTTATGCATGCATTGGTTTTTTGGGGATTTATTATTATACTGTTTGGGAGTATAGAAATTGTTTTTGATGGTATCAGCGGAAATGAACGTACCTTTGCTTTTCTGGGTCCCATTTACAACATTGTTATAGGTCTTGGCGACTTGTTTGCATATATTATTTTCTTATGCATAATTGCTTTTTTGGTAAGGCGTATTTTTATGCATATTTCCAGGTTTCAGGGAGTTGAAATGAAAGCTGTATCGCATAGAGACGCCAATATTTCTCTGTTACTAATTATGATACTGATGGTTACTTTGATGGGCACCAATATATTTTATATCGTCTTACACCCCGAAGGTTACAGTGGGTATTTTCCTATCAGTGCATACCTGGCGCCCGTTTTTGAAAACATGTCTGGCAATACGGCATATTTTTGGCACGAAGTAAATTGGTGGCTGCATATTCTTCTTATCTTTTTCTTTGCGAACTATTTGCCTTACTCCAAGCATTTCCATGTTTTTATGTCGTTGCCCAATGTATTTCTTTCCCGCCTCGAAAGCCTGGGAAAACTGGACACTATGAAAAATGTGCTGCGTGAAGTTAGATACATGCTCAATCCCGATGAGACTCCCGATATCTCAACAGAAGTGCCGGGACTATTTGGGGTTAAAGATGTAAACGATGCTACGTGGAAAAACTATTTTGATGCTCTTACCTGCACACAGTGTGGCAGATGTACCGATGTTTGCCCTGCAAACATCACAGGCAAAAAACTGTCGCCGCGCAAAATATTTATCGACTTTAGAAAAAGAATGGATGAAATCGGACCAAAGCTAATTAAAAATGGGGCCGAATTCACTGACAGTAAATCTCTGGTTCGCAACTATATAAGTGAAGAAGAACTATGGGCATGTACTACGTGTAATGCATGTGCTAAAGAATGTCCCGTGAATATTAACCACCCTACATTAATTGTGGATATGCGCCGCTATCTCGTTATGGAGGAAAGTTCTGCGCCCGGTTTATTAAATAACATGTTTGCTCATATCGAAAATAATGGAGCCCCTTGGCAATATTCTGCCGAAGAACGAATGAAATGGGCGGAAAATTTAAAATAAAAATCATAACTGTTTAAAAAATTAAATATAATGAGTAATAAAGAATTGAAAGTACCGGTAATGGCAGATGTTTTTGCACAGGGTAGAACACCCGAATACCTTTTTTGGGTAGGTTGTGCCGGTGCCTACGATGATAGATATAAAAAAGTAACCCGTGCTTTTGCCAAAATTCTTTTACACCTAAATGTGGACTTTGCCGTTTTAGGAAATGAAGAAAGGTGTACCGGCGACCCTGCACGCAGAGCAGGAAATGAAATGCTCTATCAGATGATGGCTCTGACTAATATTGAAACCCTCAATGCCTACAAAATCAAAAAAATAATAACCATTTGTCCACATTGTTATAATATTTTTAAAAATGAATACCCCGATCTTGGCGGCAAGTATGAAGTTATTCATCACACCCAGTTTTTAAAAGAAATGCTTGAACTAAACAAGCTCAAAGCTGTAAATGATGAATTAAAAGAACGTCTGGTTACTTACCACGACCCTTGTTATATGGGTAGAGCTAACAACGAATACGATTGTGCCCGAAGCTTACTTGACAATATGGGGGTTAAAAATATTGAAATGAGGCGCCACAAAAGTTTTGCCTTGTGCTGTGGTGCGGGTGGAGCTCAAATGTTTAAAGAAGCTGAACCCGGCCATAAAGAAGTCTTCATAGAGCGCACAGAGGAAGCCCTCGAAACCGGCGCTAAAACTATTGTTACCTCTTGTCCGTTTTGCATGACTATGATAACTGATGGTCTCAAATACAAAAACAAAGAAGAACAAGTTGTTAATTATGATATAGCTGAAATGATAGTGCAATCGCTTGGATTGTAAGATTTTTATGTATGCGGTTTCTTATTACCTTACTTTTTTGTTTCTCTTTTTACACTTTAACAGCTCAGGAAGCATCGAAAAATATGTACAGCGGGGGTATGTTGATTTGGCAACCCGGCATCATACAGGCAGAAAATCCCCATCAGTCAATTAAATCGAGCAGCAGAGGTATCGGCGGCATATTGAGGTTTTACATCAGAGACCATTTTACTATAGGCATATGGGGTGGCTCGGTAAACACCTCATACGCTTCTGCCGGTTCGGAAAACTCGCTGCTGACTCTTGGTTATGGCGGAGGCTTTGCCGGACTTACAAAAAATTTTGAAAAGTTCAGAATAACAGCCTCTTTTTTTGGAGGATATACCGCTTTTAACAACTTGCATATTGAAACACAAAAGGGCAATAAGTTAACGGTCGCTTTTCTTTATACAGAAAACGGGATGTCCTTTTCGCCACTACTTAGCATTGATTATACCCTTACCCCAAGAATACTACTGACGGTTCAGGGTTGCTACCTTAATTCCGAATTTATGACAAAAAGCTTCAACAAAACGGCTCTGCATATAGGGCTGCTGTTTAACAGATAAGTTGCCCTAAGCGAAGATTTTGCAGTTCTTTGGTGGCGGCTTTCCATCATAAAATTGGCCAACATTCCCTATACAACCTGCTGATAATGAAAAACCCCACGCTAAAAATTTTGCGTGGGGTTTTTTTCTGAAGTATGGTTACCAGCTTACTGTATCACCATATGCTTCACGAGGCGTTGTCCGTCATATTCGAGACTGTAGTAGTACATACCCTTAGGCAGTGTACCGGCATCCAGAATAATATGATGGCTTCCGGCGCTGCGGCTACCTGTTTCCTCATAAATTATCTGTCCTAAAGCATTGGTAAGCTTAAACACTATCTGCCCGTCTTTTGGTATATGGAAACCTATCTTGGTTTCATTATATGCCGGATTCGGGATGTTCTGATCTAAGCTGAATACGAGAGCCGATAAATCGTCAATACTTGTGGTATCCTGAATACCTGTTATGGTACGACACAACCTGTCATTGGTACTATTTTGATCGTTAGACAGTTGTGTTTCCACACACAGGATATAGTTACCCGACAAGGAAAGATACGTGGCTGTAAAATCATATATGATTTCATCATCAGGAGCCAAGGTGCCTGTCCAGGTTTCTACTGTTTGTGCACCTGCAT
>PXBB01000039.1 GCA_003565735.1 Bacteroidales bacterium | reverse complement strand
TGCTTGCTTGTCACTTTCACTAAGCTTTTGAAACTCTTTGTGTAATCTTTTTAATGGTGTCATGTGTATGATTTTTTTACAAAGATAGTATTTATTTCATATATATTTTAGAATAAAGCCTTACTTTTCTAAAGACGTCTAAATTCGTATAACTTTGTTATCAGTATTTAGGCGTCTTTTATTTTTAGCCTGAACTATTTATAAAAAAAACATCGTGCAAGATAAAGTTTCTTTTAAGTTATCCAGGTTATGTGTTACTTTTTCTACACGCAAAGCTTAATAAAAGGAAAAAATCTTACCATTGCGGCTGTCTCTTTTTGCCAGACTTCTTGTTCTGTTATTTTTTAAAATTTTACAAACAACTCCCTGGAACAAAAAGCTCTCCGACACTTTACATTGGTCTTTTATTAAGAATATTAAAGCCTATATTCAAAAAAAATCGTAAATTTGTAAATAATTTATAGTTTCAAATTATATCAATAATGAAAAAACAGTTTTTTAGTAATAATGTATTTTTAGTAGCAGCAGTATTATTCTTCATCCCATCGGTAATAAATGCTGCATACGTTTCTTTTCAACCTCACACGATAGAACAACCAAACGGTCAAATTATCAATTGTTATGTGAGCGGTGATGAATATTTTAATTGGTTGCACGATGAAAATGGTTATACTATAATACAGGGAGCCAGTGGATTTTTTTACTACGGTAAAACGGACAATGGCAAGGTTGTCCCCACAAATCATGTCGTAAATACTGTGGTGCCATCAGAGGTTGGCCTGACACCTTGGGCAAAAATTTCTGAAAAGAATTATTATTTGCGCAAAGCCTCCATGGATATTCCAGAGAGTAAAGGAATTAAAGGTCCATCACAAGGCAATATGGTAAACCTGGTTGTGTATATTCGTTTTGATGGTGAACCTGAATTTACCACCCCACGTACGCTCTACGACAACCGTTTTAACAACCCTAATGGCGAGTCTGTAAAAAACTATTTCCAGGAAGTTTCATACGGTCAATTGAATATCAAAAGTTACCACTACCCAATTGCACCATTAACAAGTAATCTATCTTACGAAGATATACATCCTCGCGCTTATTACGAACCATACCATTCTGTAACCAATCCTTTGGGTTATGCAAACTCTACCGAAAGGCGAGACAGGGAACATACCCTACTGGTAAATGCCATAAACCATGTAGCTCCGCAAATACCTGATACTTTAAATCTTGACATTGATAATGACGGTAATGTTGATAATGTTTCATTTATTATCAGAGGGAACTCGGGCGCATGGGCAGAATTGCTTTGGGCACACCGATGGAGTTTATTTTCTCAAAGTGTTTATATTAACGGTAAAAGGGTGTGGGATTACACTTTTCAACCCGAGAACCAAACATCTACATATGTCCTTTGTCACGAAATGTTTCATGTGGTTGGTGCACCTGATTTGTACCGGTATAGTCATGATGGTTTTGTACCTGTTGGTCAATGGGACTTAATGGCTACAGGCTTTGTGCATATGGGAGCCTATATGAAATACAAGTATGCAGATCAGAGTTGGATAAGTAATATTCCTGAAATCACTACTCATGGAACATACACCTTGAATCCCATAACATCACCAGTTAACAATGCATATAAATTAAGAGTTCCCGGTAATCATAATGAATATTTTGTTTTTGAATATCGAAAAAAAGAAGGCTTATATGAAAGCAATATTCCGGGATCGGGTTTGCTCATTTATCGCATCAATACTAATGCAGGCAATGGCAATGCTCAAGGACCTCCGGATGAAGTTTATTTGTACAGGCCTAATGGCACACTTACCCAGAACGGCCAACTGAACCAAGCGCATTTTTCGTCAAATACAGGCAGGACTCAATTTAATGACTATTCTAATCCGCCCTGCTTTTTATCAAATAATCAGTTAGCCGGTATCGAAATCTTTGACATCACTGCTGCTGATTCTACTATTTCTTTTACAGTGGGCATTGATTACCGACCTACTGCTAGTTTTGAAGCCTTACCTGCTGTATCTTGTAATGGAGAAATACAATTTGTTGACATGTCAAGTAAAATCCCTACTTCTTGGGAATGGGACTTTGGCGATGGGCATACCTCCACCCAACAAAACCCAATACATACATACAGCACCAATGGCTATAAAACCGTATCTCTTATTGTAAGTAATTCACATGGTGTTGACACTATGATAAGAACCAATTATGTGCGTATCGACAGGCCTCTGGCGCCATCTTCCTCTAGCCAGCAAAGCTGCACCCCTACTTCTTTTACACTTTCAGCATCCAATAATTTTGGTGGTACGCTTCATTGGTACGATCAAGCAGAAGAAGGCACCCTGCTTGATACAGGATTCACCTTTACAACCCCTGTTCTTAATGAATCAGCTTCATATTTTGTTGAAGAAATTATACCACCCCAAATAGAAAATGTAGGACCGCCTAATAATAGCATAGGAAACGGTTCTTATTTTAATCACCCCAATACCCACTATTTGGTTTTCGATGTTCATACGCCCATAACCCTTAAATCTGTACTGGTTTATGCAGGCAACACCAAAAATAGGGACATCGTTATTTTTGATAATAATGACAACATCGTACATGACACAACCATACATTTAACTACTGGCGACCACCGTTTAAACCTTAACTTTGACCTTGCACCAGGTTCTGGTTACAGAATTGAATGTACAACACCCAATGCCATGCTTTTCAGAAACAGTGGCGGTACCAACTTCCCTTATACCATTAGCGGAAAAATTACGATTCATGGGAATAGTGCTTCCAACTTGAGTTATTACTACTATTTTTACGATTGGGAAATTGAAGGAGATGAATGTATCAGCAGACGAAGACAAGTTAACGCTTCAATAATGATACCTGAAGCTGATTTTACACCACACAAAAATGGTTTAAACGTTTACTTCCAAAATAATTCTTCCTACACACATACTTACGACTGGGATTTCGGTGACGGACAAACATCAACCGCCTTAAACCCTTTTAACACTTACCATGCTGAAGGTTACTACGATGTCACACTTATTGCTACAGGTGACTGTGGTAGCCATTCTACTACAAAAAATATTGCGGTCTTCTTTGCAGATATCTATGAGTATGACGCAGCTAATAACTTTAATGTTTACCCCAACCCTTTTTATAATAAAATATACATAAATACACCATACAACGAGGATTTAAATATTGTATTAAAAAATAGCTTAGGGCAAGTGGTTCTCAACCAAGTTTTAGAAGGAGGCAGCAACCAACATTTGGTTCCCTTAAATCATCTTGTTAGTGGTTTATACTTTATTAAAGTATATAGTAATAATCGTGTTTTACATATAGAAAAGCTTATTAAATATTAAGCAGTGAATCTGGAATTTATTCACTTTCTAACAGTTCGGTAAAAATCTGTAAGCTTAATAAATAAATATTACTATTTTTGCACTTTTCGCAAACTAAGCTTTAAGAAATATTTAAAACTAATCAGCTATTTGTTATGGTACTAAATGAAGATTTAAACAAGGAGATGCAATCTGATGATTCCGAGAAGATTTCAAAAGATAAGGATAAAACTTCTGAGGAAACACTTGATATTGAAAAACCGGAAAGCAAAAAAGAACACACAGACACAGAAGATCTTGATCAAACAAAAACAACATCACCTGCCGAAAAAGAAGATTCGCAATCACAAACACCTCCTGCACCTGAAACACCAGCAAATGAAACTGAATCAGATGAGACTGATAAAGCTTCAACTCAACAGAATGTTAACGAATCTTCAGCTGATAATAAGTCCGAATTACCAATTCAAAACCAGGAAGATAAAGCAACCGACAAGGCCGAGTCTGAAAACACGCTTAAAGATGAACAAGATGTTGAAATAGAAAATCAGGAAGAAGAAGAGGAAGATGAGGAAGAAGATGATATTATTGAATACGACAATTTGAGCAAAGAAGAACTCGTAGATGCCATAGATGCATTAGTGGATGGTGATATTACTAAAATAAAAGGTAAAGTAAGCTTAATAAAGTTGGCATTTATAAATGTGCTTAAGCAGGAAAATGAAAGCAATTTAGCAACTTTTATTGAGGACGGCGGCGATGCTAAAGACTTCAAAAAAGAAAAAGATGTTCTTGAAGAACGCTTTGATAAGGCTTTTGCTAAATATAAAGAAAACAAAAAAACATTTGAAAAGGCCCAAGAAGCTGAAAAAATTAAGAACCTTGAAAAAAAACAACACATACTTGAAGAGCTAAAAAAGCTTATCGAATCGGAAGAAGAGTTGAAAGTGACCTATGATGCATTCCGTAAATTGCAAAGTGAATGGAAAGAAATTGGTCAAGTGCCACGTAACGAAACGAACAACCTATGGCAAAACTACCATTTTCTGGTAGAAAAGTTTTTAGATAAAGTAAGAATAAACGAAGAGTTAAGAGACCTCGACCGCAAAAAGAACCTCGAATATTGTTTGGAACTGTGTGAAAAAGCTGAAGAGCTGCTTTTAAACCCAAAAATAAATGAGTCTTTTAAGCTTCTACAAAAGTATCATCAAGAATGGAAAGAAGCAGGACCACTCCCTTCCGATAAAAAAGATGAGGTGTGGGAAAGATTTAAACAAGCAACCGATAAAGTTATTGAAAGACGACGTGAGTTTTATGAAAAGATAAGTGCTGATCAGGAAAATAACTATGCTGCAAAAGTTGTTTTGTGTGAAAAGATGGAAGAGCTTGTAAAAAATGAAATAAGAAACAACAACGATTGGCATTCAGCAACTAAGAAAGTAAATGAAATTCAAGAGTTATGGCGTACTATAGGACGCGCCCCAAAAGCCAAAAATGACGCCATCTGGGCACGCTTTAGGTCAGCTATTAACCTATTTTATGACAATAAAAAAGAATTTTTCAGCAAAATAAGAGAAGAGTACATCAACAATTATAATCTTAAACTGGACATTTGTGCACAAGCAGAAGCTATAAAAGACAGTAATGAGTGGAAGAAAACAACCCACGCGCTTATTAAGCTTCAAAACGACTGGAAAAATATCGGCCCGGTGCCACGCAAGCATTCAGATGAAGTTTGGAAAAGATTCAGAGCTGCCTGCGACCACTTTTTCAACAATAAATCAACCTACTTTGCAAATATCGAAGAAGTTGAAAAACAAAACCTAGATGCCAAACTTAAGATTATTCAAAGTATCAAAGATGATAAAATTAAAGGGGACAAAAAGCAAATACTGGAAACCCTTAAAACATATCAACGCGAGTTTACTGCTATTGGCCATGTACCTATAAAGGAAAAAGACAGGGTGCAAAACATGTTGCGCGAAGCCATAAATGAAAAACTAGACACTCTTAAAATAAACCCTGTTGAAAAAAAAGTTATAGGTTTCAAAACAAAATTTGAAAACCTTAAAAACGACCCAACAGCAAAAAATATTATAAGGAAAGAAGTAAACTTCTTAAATGGCAAACTCAACCAGTTGCGTAGTGATATTCAGTTATGGGAAAACAATATCGGTTTTTTTGCTAACAGTAAAAGTGCTGATGTTTTAAAAAAAGAGTTTGAAGTTAAGATTGATAAAGCCAAATCTGAAATTGATGTACTAGAGCATAAACTGAAATTCTTAAAAGAAAAATAGCCCATTTTTTTTTTAATCTTATCCTACCTTTTTATGCCTGGTGGGTTATCTGCTTAAAGATATTATTTTATCAATTTCCTCTACACATTTGCGGAACTGCTTATCTGTATCAATAAGATTATTAACAGTTTTACAGGCATAAAGAACAGTAGCATGGTCTTTATTACCACAATGGATACCAATATTTTGTAAAGATGCTTTGGTATGCTTTTTTGCAAAAAACATAGCAAGCTGCCGTGCCTGAACTATTTCACGTTTCCTTGTAGAACTATTGACCAGATTAATTGACACTTTAAAGTAATCGCACACTATTTTTTGAATAAGATCAATAGAGACCTCTTTGTCAATTTCTTTAACGATATTATTTATGAGTTCTTTGGCCAAGTCAAGGGTGATTTCTTTTTTATTGAATGAAGCATGTGCTACCAAAGAAATGAGTGCACCCTCAATTTCTCGAATATTGGTTGTTATGGTATAAGCTAAATATTCAATAACATCGCGGGATAATTTGGTGCCATCATTATATACTTTGTTTTCAATAATACCAACCCTTGTATTAAAGTCGGGCAAGGTTAATTCAGCAGATAGGCCCCACTTAAAGCGCGAAAGCAAACGCGACTCCATACCTTGCAGTTCAGCAGGCGGGTGGTCTGATGTGATAACAAGTTGTTTGCCGGTTTGATGCATATGGTTAAAAATGTGGAAAAAAACTTCCTGAGTCTTCTTTTTTCCCACCAGAAAATGAATATCGTCAATAATTAATAAATCTATCATCTGATAAAAATGCACAAAATCATTGTAGTTTTCATCTCTGCATGCTTCTGTAAATTGGTTTTTAAACTGATCTGCTGTAACATAAAGCACTGTTTTTTCGGGGAAGTTATTCTTTGCCATTACACCAATAGCATGTGCTAAATGCGACTTTCCTAAGCCCGTAGCACTGTATATAAACAGCGGATTAAAAATAGTTTTACCCGGGTTGCTGGCTACTGCCATTCCTGCTGACCGCGCCAAACGGTTGCATTCCCCTTCTACAAAATTATTAAAAGTATAGCTCTCCTTAAGCTGATGATGGATTTTTACCTTCCTAAGCCCCGGAATTATAAATGGATTGGGGATTTCCTTTTGCGTCTTATCTTTCTTTAATGGTACATTTAGAGGGGGGTTGTTAACCCGTATTTTATTAGAAGCAGGCAAATTGATAGAATTTGACTTTTGATGGCCACTGCTATCAACAATAATACTATATTCCAAGCGTCCTTTAGTACCCAGTTCACTTTTTATGGTTTTTTTAAGCAAGTCGATAAAGTGCTCTTCAATAAACTCATAAAAAAATTGACTGGGCACCTGTATTGTTAAAATATTATCGCTTAAATCGAGTGGTATAATAGGCTTAAACCATGTGGTATAACTTTGCTGACCAATGTTATCCTTAATAATTTTAAGGCAGTTATTCCACACATCCACATGATTTTTCTGCATTATATTTTTATTTTTCTTAGTTAATATCAAAAAACTTTAATTACTAATGAATTACATTTTTCATGGTTGTTTCAAAAGTTTTTGACAAATATTTGAATAAAAAAGTTAAAAAAAAAATTTTTTTAACCTTGATTTTTAATTTTTTTTGTCGTATAATACGTGGCCAAAACCTTTTTACTTTTTCGCTCAAAAATGAAATCCAAGCGTCCTAAATATAAACCGCTATGTCCTGCCTGACATATCACTACTTGCTTTCCTAAAGCATTTGTATGCACATATGGTTTTTCAAGAAAAACATGTGTATGTCCACCAATAATCAAGTCAATATTGTAAGACTTCTTTGCCAAAACAACATCGCTGACCTTGTCACTCTCATATTCTAAACCAAGATGCGACAAACAAACAATAAAGTGACAGTTTTCATTATCTTTAAGGTATGCGGCTGTTTCATTTGCTTTTTTAATGGGATCGGTGTAAAGTGTATCACCATACATAGCTGCACTAACCAGACCCCTTAATTCAATGCCTACTCCTAAAACACCTATTCTAATGCCATCTTTCTCAATAACCATATACGGGGGGATGTGTCCTTTCAGAATGATATTTGAAAAATCATAGTTGCAACTTAGAAGAGGAAACTGAGCATAAGATAAAATGTTTTTAAGGCCGTCAAGACCATTATCAAATTCATGATTTCCTATTACTGCTGCATCATAACCCATTTCAGACATCAGTTTGACCTCAAGTTTTCCCCCAAATTCATTAAAGTAAGGTGTGCCTTGTAAAAAATCTCCGGCATCAAAAAGCAATACGTTTTTTTGTTCTTTTCTAATATTATTTATGATGGATGCACGACGTGCGAAACCACCCCTACCGGCAAAACGCGGATGATTGTCTGGATAAGATTCTATTCTGCTGTGAACATCATTGGTGTGCAAAATAGTAAGTTGCATAAGATGGTTCTTGGCCAAAGCATACAACTTGCTATTGCTTATGGTTAACAAAGCAGTACCCCAAAAAATATTTCTAATAAAATCTCTTCTACTATTCAATATAAATTCTTTTATCTAGTTCTATATCAATAATTTCATCTTGTCTATTCAACGTTTCAATATAATTTATTATAGCGTTTCTGACAAGGTACGTAGTTTCATAACGTTTTACCGGATCTGAAAAAAAGTGCATATGATCGCCCCCATCGGCTAAATAATCAGAAGTAACCACATGGTAAACTTCTATAGCATCATTAAAAGGCTTGCCATCAATTTTTATGTCAACAGCCTGCCCATTTCTTATGCCCATTTGAGCACCTGATAAAGGCATTCCTCTTGAATGTGCAACGTAATCAAAAAGACTTTGAGCCTCTTCCTTTCTGATAGTTACTATGGTAATAAGGTTATCAAAAGGCATGATTTCATAAATATTTCTCACCTTAATAACTCCGGCCGGTAAGCTTGCACGTAGCCCTCCCATGTTCAACAAACAAAAATCTGGTATAATATCTATACCGTTTTTCTCAAGATACAATTGGGTTTCTTTTAGTACAATATCTGCAATCAAATTATTCAGATAGCCTTCGGGTTCAGATTTGCTCATGGATTTAGCAGAATAACCAATAGGGCGCTCCATCTTTTTTTCTAGTGTAGCTTTGTAAGGTGCTATTATGGCAATAATGCTACTGTCTTTTGAAGCGACATTATTATAAACAGAAACTAATTGAGCATCAGAAAGTTGTGTTTCATATTCAATAGTAGCACAGGATTGCGCTAAAACTATTATTAAAAACCACAAAAAAAAACTTTTAAAGCTCACTTTCACGCTGATACATTTTTCAAAATAATGACAACAATAATAATATATTTTTTTTGATTCTTTATACAAAAAAAAATATTTATCATAATTTTTATTTGGTATAAAAACACTTTATCAGATTTAATAATATAGATGTTTAAATATATATTTGAAATATATACAATATAAAAAAATCATAATAGTAAAATAAAAAAAACCAAATTCTTGATAATTAATACCGTTTATCGATTATTTTTAAAATTATCCTGTCGAATATTTTTTATTACATATACTTATTCTTCTTGATTTTCAGAGACATACATATTGATTGTTAAAAATTAATAAAAAAAAGCTTTGAAATATTTAGTTTTCTATATATATTTGTATTCATACACAACAAAATTAATTATAAAACAACAATTATGAAAAAGCAAAAAATCAAAATTATACTTATTGAAAACGATCCTGGTCAAAAAGCCGCTGTTGAAGAATTCATCGCATCTGTCGGCTTTGAAGTCAGGTATTATCAAAACGACACAGAGGCCTTATTAACCCTCAGGAATACATATTTTGACCTCTGTATTTTAGATGTATCAGATGACAAATTCGAGGCATTAAATATTCCTGACTTGCTTTTGTCTATCAACAGAAAAACGCCAGTTATTTTTGTTGTTGGTAAAAACACAGAAGAAGATGACATTAGTTTTTATAAAGAAGGGATGGATGCCTACATTAAGAAACCCTATAGTGGTAAAGACCTTACCAAGTTAGCCAAAAAATTAATTGATAAAGCTACCAATATTGACAGACGTGATGAAAACGGAAAAGCAATTGTTTTCAACTATCCTAAAATGAAGTTTGATTACACAAACATGCTTTTAGTAGTTAAAGACAATGAAAGAAAGCTAACCAAGAAAGAAGCTGAGTTATTAAAATTTTTACTGGACAATAAGAACAAAGTTGTAACACGTGAGGAAACTCTTATGAATGTATGGGGGTCTGACTCATATTTTCTTGGCAGAAGTATGGATGTTTTTTTGAGTAAAGTTAGAAGGTACTTGAAAACGGCTGATAGCATTTCAATTTCTAATGTGCATGGTATTGGTTTCAAATTAGAAACCAAACAATAAGCACAAATTGTTTTACAATTCTTTTAATTACGCATAAACATAGCCATAAGCGTATGCTTACGGCATATACAAGAAGTAGCTTTCTAACCTAATATTTATCAGGTTAAAAATAATACCAAATTGTTCTGTAGTCTCTGATATTTTCACCTTTTGCGGCAAGCTCTTCAAGGTATTCGTATATGGGCACATCAACGTAGTTGTAAGGAGGTGTGGGCTTAATATTTTTTTCCCAGGGGTGAAATTCATACACCCTCGAGCCATTAGCTAAAATCATAACAACTCTGTGATCCTGCCACGCCCTTAAGTGGTTTTTACCTAGTTTTGGCACATTAAACACAGGTTCATCAGTTCTGTCAAGACCGGGCAACAAACGCGCTTCCTCTTTTAATTCTTGCAAAATACGAGCTATAGGCACCATATACTTTCTTGTTTCTTCCTTCCCTTTCATATTAAAAGTATAATACGGATCCACTCCTATTGATTTAAGATCGAGACGCAGCTTAGCTGTTTCAAATCTTCGGGAATTGTACAAAGTATAAACCTGCTGATTGTAAACACTCAAGCCAGCTTTTCTTATTCGCGCAATAGCATCGGCTGCATCTGGTGTTATTTCATACGAATGTTCAAAGTGTGTGATAATGGACAGCTGTCGACGCCCCGGCACATTATACGATGACAGTGTATCAATAAATTTTTGATTCCACCGCATAGGCAAAACAACAGGTGTACGTGTACCAATACGTATTCTATATACATGTTTTTTAGAGGAAATTTCATCTATGATATCAATCAGGTTTTTATCTGACATGACCATAGGATCGCCACCGGTAATAAGAACATCTCCAATAGACGGGTGATCATCAAACCACGACAGTGCCTTTTTAATATCTTCTTTACGAGCCATAGCATCAGGTGCTAATACTTCATCAATTTCCCAGTTGCGTTGACAATACACACATATTTGTGCACATGTATTAAATGGTTTAAAAATTGCAATGCCGGGGTACCTTCTGGTAACAAGATTTGCAGGGGATGTGTCATGTTCTCCCATAAAGTCAAATACAATACCACGTTTGTGACGACTATCTACCATTTGATCAACAAAGTCGGGTGGTGGTATGACCTGCGCTCTTATGGCGTTGTCGTACCCAAGTGTTAATTTATTATCAATTAAGCTTAAATAATAAGGCGTAATACCAAAAGGGATTTTGTGTTTGATGGCTTTGTTGATAGCTTCTTTTTGCTCTTCTGTAAGCTCTATGAGTTTAAGCAACGGAGCCGCATCTTTTATCACATTTTTCAATTGCCATGTATGCGAATACCAGTCTTCTATACTGGCATTAAAATAACTAAGTATCCTGTCGCGATTGCTTTTGCGCCACTCAATCACGTCTTCGTCCAGACCTGATGGATACTTTTTCGCATATTGTTTCATAATCGTTCCTATATCATCAAGTATAATAGTTCTGGCTTCAGAAGCTTCACGCCCCTCCTTTTGAAGGTATTCGGGAATGCCCTTTTTAGCCTGTTCTTTTTCAAAATAAATATTTGATTTACCATCAACACCTCTGAACAAGTTAATGAACTCCAATATAAAGCCTACCGAAACATCACTTTCTTTATTCATTTTGTTCTTAGCCAAGTTCATTAACATTTTTAAAGCTGAAAAGTTGGTGCGGTATTCATTAATGGGGCCTATAATACTTTTTAAAACTCTTACCGATTCCCTTACCGTCGATTTTTCTAAGATATGCAAATCGTTGTTGAGTTCAAATATTTTGCGTTCAGCTTTCTCAAGATAGTTATAAAGCGCATTTCTCGCTTCCTCAGGATTTGTTGAATCCTTAAGAATTTTGTATATGTTTTTATTCGAATCCCACAAACGCTTTACGTAGGCCACATAATCAACCATAAAACGAGGCTTTACAGTATCTATAGAATCCGTAAAAACATCATCAATAATAATTGTTCTCATTTTTTTAGGGCTTTCAGTAGGGGATTTTTTCTTTTTCATTTTATTTTTGTTTTCGTTTACTTTTTTAAATAATACGGTTTTAATAATTAATATAGTGCATTTTTTTTTGTCAGTGGTATCTGACTAATTCTAAGCTCCGATAGCTATCTAAGCTCTGTGTGACGGGCGTTATGCGTTAAAATATTTTTGAGGGGGTAGGTGGCGAAGTTGCACACATACCCCCTCCAGCTATATGGAACTTGTTGAAGGTTTTTTTGAATGATGTAATAAGTATTCTTAAAATCATAATTATATTTTTTTTGTCGCACAATACTGTAAAAATATAAATAAAAATCTAAATAACAAAATTTTAATATTTTTTGCCTCATTTACAAAAGCTTATAAATAATTATATTTATTTTTTGCCACTATTATTTTTTTTTTAGAAAAAAGATATTACTTTTGCACCCGCAAAGGATGATTCAGTAGCTCAGCTGGTAGAGCATATCCCTTTTAAGGATGGGGTCCTGGGTTCGAGTCCCAGCTGAATCACGAAAACAGTAAAAAAACGAAACAAAATGTTTCGTTTTTTTTCGTATAAGGCCTATCCAATGCACAAAATCGTAAAAAATCGTAAAAAAAGTTTTTCATTCTTTGATGGTGAAAAATGTGACAAAAATGTGACAATTATTTTTTCGTCGAAAAATTGTCACATTTTTCAAATTTTGAATTTCTGGAACTCATTTCTGTAAGCGGTTTGAGAGATGGTTTAATTTTAAAAAAAACTTGTCAATTATGGGAAAATTTAGAGTGATTTTACGAAAAAATTTTGTGGCCATAGTAAGTATTTGCGAAATAGGCGATGGTAAGCTTCAAACTTATCAAACCGGTACAATTTTGAAGTGAGCTGCAACTTATGAATCTAATACTTTCACGTATAATTTTGCATTAGCACTATTTTATTTTGTTAATTCTTTAATTAATCCTTTAAATATTAGCACGTGTAATGGGTAAACTATAAACCAGTAAGCTCTTCCTGTTAATCCTTTGGCACGAAATGTTGCTGTTTGAATTAGCATATTACCCTGTATTTTAAACTCTAACCAAGCCTCTCCCGGCAACTTCATCTCTGCAAATAAAATCAATCGTTTTTCATCTCTGCTGACATATAGAACTCGCCAAAAATCAAGATTATCACCGGCATGAATATGGTTTTGATTCGTTCTGCCTCGGTTCAACCCTACCCCCCCAAATACTTTATCAAGATATCCTCTAAATTTCCATAACCAATTGGCATAGTACCAGCCTGTCTTACCTCCAATTTTCCAGATTCTTTCGATACACTCTTCTAAATCTTTTACTTCTCTTCTGCGAACATCTTTATAACATCCAAATTCAGGAACATTAATGTAGTCAGATATTCTGTTATCTAACTTGTCGCTTACGATCGAAGCTTTCCAACTTGAAACAATCTCGTTTTGTTCTATTTTGTTAAATGCTCTTTGGATACATTCTTTATACGATAATGGTTTAATTTGAAGTAACTCTTTTATCTCATCATCTTTTACAACCACATCTATCTTCATACTATCAACCAATGAAATGGCAAGGTTATATGATGTAGATGTAATAAAATACAGCCAGTAGGACGATAATTTTGGTGTCATTACTGGAACTGTCCATATAATTCTTTTCAGCCCGCGTACCTCAGCAAATTTCAACAGCATCTCTTTGTACGTTAGTATCTCATCTCCTCCAATGTCATAGCTTTTATTAAATGTCTTTACATTTCCCAATATGCTCGTTAAAACTTTCACCACATCTGAAATTCCGATTGGCTGAGATCTCGTTTTTAACCATTTGGGAGCAATCATAATAGGTAATTTCTCAACCAAATCTCGTATAATCTCAAAAGAGGCACTCCCTGAACCAATTATAATTCCTGCCCGCAATGTTGTCAGTGCATAATTTCCTTTGCTTAATTCGATTTCTACGTTTTTCCTTGAATTCAGATGTTTAGATAAAACTTCAGAGTTTACTATGCCACTTAAATAAATTACTTGCTTTGCATTTGTTTTATTAATGGCCTTTCTAAAATTGATGGCAGATTGTCTTTCTAATTCAATGTAGTTTTTTGAAGATGACATTGAATGCACCAGATAATAAGCAAAGTCAATATCCTGTGGAATAGCATTCAGGGTTTCTTTTTTGTTTAAGTCTATTTCTATGACTTGAATTTTATCTTTAATCGTGTTTGCAACATAAAACTTTTTTTTATCCCTGACACAACATATTAAATAATAGCCCTTTTCAATTAAGATAGGTAATATCATTTTTCCAATATATCCTGTTGCACCAGTAAGCAATACCTTCATGATATCGGCAATCTATTAATTTTACACAACTACATAGCATTTTATTAACTGTCTCACTACAAAGATATTAATTAATCGAAGCGTGTTGCGATTTTTTGATAAAAACTATAGATACATCACGGGAATGTTTAATAAAACCGAGTTGGACTATGCCGCCTTGCTATGGGCAATCTATTTTTGACTTTTTTATTGGGAGATGATATTTTAGTGGTTTAAATACCAAATTTTATGAAAGAGGAGAAAAGGATTGGTAAAAGTTTTTCCCCTTTGCGTTGTGACGGATTTCGAAGTAAACGACCACCGTCAGAGACGGTGGCTTTAAGAAATACAACCCTCTAAAAGAGGGTAAAATCTTTGCGGTCTGACTCATTTTTCTTTTCTTCTGCTTCCTGATATTTCACATACCT
>PXBB01000157.1 GCA_003565735.1 Bacteroidales bacterium | reverse complement strand
CCACCTGGTAGCGAGGGCTTAAGCATGACTATCACGCAGGAGTTGATAAAGGCGAATATCCCCGAACCGGAAGATTTATCACAGTCCATAATTCAAAACATTGTCCAAGCACAAGCGCAGGAGCCGAGTGACCTACAGCAGGTTATTACCCAATCATTGGATGCCGTCGACATCCCGAACATTGCGGACGTAGCGCAGACCATTACACAGAGGGTTGTTGAGGTTGATACTGGTGCATTGGATGGATTATATCAGACCATCACGCAAAATATCATAAAGGGCGCACCATCAGATGTTCCACAGTTGGAGCAGCTTATCCGACAGGAGCTTGTTGCGGCAGATATGTTGCCACCCGAGGGGCTTACGCAGATTATAACACAGGAAATCGTTGATGCACAGATAGACCCGCCAACAGATCAGAGCGTGTTTCAGGCCATCCGGGATGCAGATATGGCTATCCCTGGCGACATATACCAGAATACGATACAGGCCGCCATGAAGGACGTTGGCGGCACTATCCCAAATTACAATATAGAAATACCAAGCGTGCCATCGGTGTCAAGCCCGATGATACAAAACGCATCTAAGGGGGTGTCTATCCCTGACGAAATTACGATCACCGGGCGGCTGGCCGGCGACGACATCATGCTTAGCAACGAACGCGCGGGGCGCAGAAAAATGCTTGTAGAATGAGCGTAATAACAGACATAATAGGTAGCATTCCGACATATCATGTCTGGCGACAGGTGGGTGGCTATAACCGCCTTAACAAGCAATATAAAGCTCTTATATCCCGGCGATATGATGGCTTATATGAAGGCGACCCTCCCTCATTGCTTAACATCGATGGCTATTCTTCATCACCTATTTCGTTGTCCACAGGGTTTTCGGACAAAGACCTTTTTGATAACAGGGCGGGCAGCAAGGTCACAATCCGCATGCTTGCAGAAAGTATAAGCCAGCTGTTGCTTATTGCAAGGGGTGACGATACCAAGTACAGGGTTGAAGTTATAGATGATGGTGCTACCCTGTTTTGTGGATATATCAGACCAGAGACGTACAGGCAAGAATATGAGCGGAACAGACCAGTGGTAACAGTGGATGCAACGGACGGCATCGGGCTATTGCGCAACGTAGAGTTCATGGGTGAATTAGCGGATTACAGCGAATTGACTGGGAAGCACAAGGTGACAGAGGTTATAGGGTATCTGCTATGGAAGGCTGGCAACACGTTCAACTGGCATGACCGCATCAACTATTCGCTGCCGGGGCATCTTAGCGACAACCTTCTTAAGCACATGGAGATGCCGCTATGGAAGTATTACGGTTGGACATGCCATGAGGTGCTTGTTGATATCTTGGAGATATTCAACATGCAGCTGGTTCAGATTGGGGGGCTGTTTCATATCAGGCTGGCTGATCAGCCGTACGATGAGCACAGAAACACATACAACTATAAGGGTCAGCATCAGACCAAAGTTAGCCCGATAACGAAAGATGTCATTTCGCTGGATGAGTTCAAGGGGGTGCAGGGTGACGTTCGTATAGAACGCCCGGTAAGAATAATCAATTTCGATGCGCCACAGGTGGCCGTTGGGAATCTTGTTTACAACGGTGATATGCAGGACGAGCAGGGATGGGCCGGATTTAACGACATAGATGATTCAATGTGGGAGATTAGCGATGGCATCTTAACGATGGACTTCGACACTGAAATCGACGAGCCATATTACGGCGTGAAAACAGACATATCGAGAGGCGCAATTAGCGGCGTGCAGCGCATGAGGCTGTCATTCGAGGGGAGAGCAGACGATGCCGGACCGATGGCGGCACGAATAATGATCAGCAACAGCATACCGTCGATGCGGCATACAAGTCTTGGAACCACATGGGAAACGCGGGAGGTCTACATTCAGATACCAGGAGGCACGGACCCGGTGGAAATACAGTTCATTACACCTTTTTTGTCCAGGATATACATCCGCAAGGTGTCTGCTGTACCATTATATCCCAACAAGGAGGCGATTCAAAATATAGACAACGATTCAAAGGAAACGATTAATGAAAAGTCACAGCAGGATATAACACACAATATTGATTACGCATGGGGTGGCAACCCTTATAGGTTCGAGAACGCCTTTCCTGGCCTTCCGGCCAAAACGTTATCGGTGTATATCCGCGCAAGCGGTCTGCAAGCAACGCCATACTCTATTCAGAAAGCCCGCGCATTGACATTTTATAATACGGCACGAATGCGCGTAGGATTAACGGCGTACAAGGATGAAACACCGCTAAGGATTGACGACATACTATATGACAAGCACTACAAGCGGTCGTATGTGATTACAAGCCTTTCGTACGATATGGCAGAGGCGAGATATAATATTGAGGCATTGGAGCACGATCGGATGTTCATTGACCCGCCCATAGAAGAAGACGACTGGATTCTGGCCGACGGCACATGGAATGATGAAGGATTTTGGCGGGATGAGAAAGAGTGGATTGATTCATTATAAAACAATTAACAATGGGAACATGGATAGATATTGATAACGGCGAAGGCGGATCAAGCGTAAGAAACAAGATCAACGCGGCCTTTCAGCACCTATTCGGGTGGATAGCAAATCCGCCCGAAGAAGAAGATCAGAGCAAATGGCAGGAGCAAGGCGCGAATGACATCACACCAAAAGACGAAAAAGGGGTGGTTGCCCCTACTATTAATGCAGGTCAAGGTGCTTTTTCGGAAATAGATGTGGCTGGTTTTACAGTAGCAACTGACGGAAAGATATTTGCCGACCACCTTAAAGAGGTCGTTCCCATGCCGCTTCTTATTGATACTGATGGCAGAATTAGAACGCCTGCTACCATTGACACTTATACGGTTACAATTAATTTCATACGCCCATCATTACCAGGCTCCATAACGGAACCCGCGCCAATAACGGGTGAGGTGTTTTTCACGCGATATGGTTCTACATTCATTGAGACAATTCAATCCAACAGCGTGAGTTTTACGGTTGAAAACGGCACGTGGCATTATACAGCACATCTGAATGGATTTGTCAATATGTCTGGTGATATAGTTGTTAACGGGGCTGTTGTTACTGTGAACCTCACTGTTTCACCAGAATTTGGTATTGAACCAGAGGATGTAACAGAAGGACGTGATGCACGGTATATTAACACAGGGGAGGAAAGTAATTTCATAAATGAAAGTCCTTTTGCGATAGTTGATAGGGATAATAATTATGATTTACAATTACCAAACCCCTCGACAAACAGAACAGTTGAAAGAACCGCACGGAAAGCACAAACAGGAGGGGCATTAACATTAAATTCTGAAGGTGGCTTCATGCTGAATGATGAAATTAATAATGTACTTACAACCACAACAAAAGGTGCATGGGTCAGGGTCAAGGCAATGGACGTGGGCGGTACTTATCGCTGGGTAGTTATTATGGATTCCGGTGATTGGGAATTAGGAGAGTAGATATGTCATATAACATTACAGGAAGCACGTTATTTCGCAACCTTCGCACGAGGGT
>PXBB01000149.1 GCA_003565735.1 Bacteroidales bacterium | reverse complement strand
TCAATCACCAACATTACAATTAAATAACATTACTAGACGTATTCATCATAACATCACAGCAATATATCGCACGTGCGGCTCTGATTATGCAGGCATAAGCCTGCGCTGTGTGCGGGATTAGGTTTGGGAGGGGTGTAAAAAAATCTTTACCGCACGAAATAGAGAATTTTTGCTTCTAAGATACTGTCGCAAATGGTGCAGAACGTATGGTCTTTTGCTGAGCGCATCATACAATTTTTCATGGGTCTGTAAATGCCTTGAGCATTGTATCCTGCGCCTTCAAAAGCGCCGATCACATCTCCTTCAACATGTTCAGGGGTGGGAATAGGCGTATCTTTATCTACTTTATGATACCATTTCTTTTCAAAATCAACGAGTGTGGTGATATTAGCTTCCCACGGTTCAATCATTTTATCGTAAATTTGAGCAAAAACCGTATCCTCTGAAACATATTCATCTGCAAGACCACCCAGTGTATGTCCGAATTCATGACTGAGCAAGTAACCTGCTAGGGGATGATGTGTGGTGCCTATACTGAAAAAGTTATAAATACCACCCCCCCCAAAATCATCTGTGTTAACCACAACATATATATGGTCGTAGGGTACATTTGATGCAATATCACGTAATGTATAATGGTCGGTTAGCATAAGGTATCTCTCGATGTTGAATGTATTAAAAGAGGCTTTCAGCACTGTATTTACGGTAATATTTGCTGCGGGGTTGCTCACACCCGATTCTTTTGAAACAGCTTTAACAGCCCAAATGTTTATGTTTTCTTTATTTCTTTTGAAAGGCTCCGTATCAAAAAGGATGTCGGCAAGTTTATGACAGTCTTCTACAAATTTTATTAATTCATCCTCCGTATAACCTTCAGCAATAAAAGCAATATCAAGTTTGTTAGCTGGATGTCCATGGTATGCTATTTTTGCGGTTTCGTAGATGTGTGGGTGGTGGTTGGGCTTGACATCTGAAGCGGGGTTCACAAAAAAATGTTTCAAAGCTTCCCAGTTATTGTAAGCATCACGATGATAAAACACAATTTTTACGGTTCTTTGAGGCATTGGCATTATAATGGTCCCCAAAAATCTTTCTTCTTTGGTTTGAGCTTCTTCAGTGAACTGCCATTCGGCAAATAAGCTTGAAAAACCCCTGCTGAAAATTTCTTTCTGCGACAGAGAATCAAAAACAACGACCCTGTAATTACCAAAATTAAAATCATCTGTCAGATTATGACGGGGGCCACCCCAGAAAGGCTCTTTAGTAATTTGCAATACATTAAATTTTACATTATAGGCACCGCCGCTTTGAGCATAATCAATACGTAAAGTGCCCGGCACAAAATAGGTGTCAAAAACAGCCTGAGCCGATAGTGTAGCGCTTATTAAAAAGGGCAGTATTAAGCGTCTCATAATGGCTATAGTTTGACAATCCTGACTGTCTCTTTTTGGACAGCATTTTCAATGGTCATCAAATATACCCCGGGTTTGAAAGGTGTCATATCTAACTTAAGCCTTTTTTCGGCAGTAGTAAAAGTTCCCATATATTGCCCTGACAAACAGTAAAAGCTCACAGAAACACCGGAAGAATTAGAGAAATTAGTAATAATGTTGAGAAAATCTTTCACGGGGTTGGGATATATTTCTGAAAAAGGGGACTGAATACATTTTCTGCCCAATATATGGTCGTAAACGGTCGCAGAAGACGTAAAAGTAGAATCGTTGTAAATCTTACCTGCGGTTGCTGCTGCATAAAATGTGACATAAGGGGTGCTATCAGGAGCAACCCAATCGAACGACCATGATTTTTGATTGTTTATAGCGTTGGTCCCGACTGCGCGATGGCTGACATAATTATCGCCAACAATCATTGTTTCAATAGGGTCCGTAATCATAATGCTGCCTTGTAGTATGCCGTTTAAATCGTGAGGCGAGCAAGTAAACCCAAACTTGCTTTCGGTTGCTGATTGAATGGCCACAGTAATTGTATAAGTTTGCCCGGCAACATAACCATCTACGGGGATATTGGTTTGAATCAAGTCCTTTCTGAAATGAGGCTGCCCGTCGTGCACATGGCATTGGGTACAAGTTTTATTATCAAAAGGGGAGTTGGTATATCCGGCCGGAGAGCCGGCGGTGTATGTCACTCCTTTTTGACTGCTGTAAGCCAGCACAAAGCCGGCTATACAGCAAATTATCAAAAAAAATCGCTTCAACAGCATATCACAAATTATTCGTAACTTTCTGTGGGCTCACAAGCACAAACAAGGTTTCTGTCACCGAATGCATCATCAATGCGTGCTACCGTAGGCCAGTACTTGTTGTTAAATAATTTTTTAACAGGATATACGGCTTTTTCACGAGTGTAAGGCTTGTCCCACTCTTTCTTAACAAGGCTACATACGGTATGCGGTGCATTTTTAATCACGTTATTCTTTTTGTCGGCTTTACCACTTTCAATTTCTTCAATTTCCTTGCGTATTTCAATCATGGCCTCACAAAATCTGTCAAGCTCCGACAGTGGCTCACTCTCTGTAGGCTCTACCATAAGAGTTCCGTTGACGGGAAAAGCAACCGTAGGTGCATGAAATCCATAATCCATCAATCTTTTAGCTATGTCAATGGCATCAATATCTGCCGTACGCTTAAACATGTTGCAATCTATTATCATTTCGTGGGCTACAAAATCATGCTTGCCGGTATATAAGACTTTGTAGTGTTTTTCCAGTCTCGATTTAATATAATTGGCATTAAGCATGGCAATTTCTGTAGCTTTTTTGAGGCCTTCGCCGCCTAATAGCTTTATATAGCCATAAGTAATCGGCAGCACGAGCGGGCTTCCAAAGGGTGCAGAAGCAACAGCACCAATACCTTTTTCGCCGCCTGTTTTGACTATTTTGTGTGTAGGTAAAAATGGCACCAGATGCTTGGCAACGCCAATAGGTCCGACACCGGGGCCGCCACCGCCATGCGGAATAGCAAAAGTTTTGTGCAAATTAAGGTGACAAACATCTGCTCCGATAAGACCGGGGCTGGTAATGCCTACCTGCGCATTCATATTGGCACCATCCATATAAACCTGTCCCCCATTTTCGTGTACCACATTGATAACTTCAATAATGTCTTCTTCATAAACACCATGTGTAGAAGGATAGGTAACCATAATGCAAGCCAGGTCATCTTTATGATTTTCTGCTTTTTGCTTCAGGTCATCAATGTTGATATTTCCCTGTTCGTCACATTTCACCACAACGACTTTCATGCCGGCCATAACAGCGCTTGCAGGATTGGTGCCATGAGCCGAAGAGGGAATAAGCGCAATGTTTCTGTGTCCTTGCCCGATACTTCTCAGATAGTCTCTGATGACCATTAAGCCGGTGTATTCTCCGGCAGCTCCTGAGTTAGGCTGAAACGACATGGCTGCGAAACCTGTTATCTCGGACAAATCTTTATTCAGTGTTTCAATAAGTTCTAAATAACCTTCGGCTTGCTGCTCAGGGACAAAAGGATGTATTGCCCCAAATTCGGGCCAGCTTAAAGCAAAAAGCTCTGCCGCTGCATTAAGCTTCATGGTGCACGAACCAAGCGGAATCATTGACCTATTAAGAGACAAATCCTTTATTTCCAGCTCTTTAATATAGCGCATCATAGCCGTTTCGGAGTGGTATGAATTAAAGACCTCATGGTGCATAAAGTCTGATTCTCTTTTGAATGTTTCAGGAATGGCATTAAGCTTACTGCAGGTTTCAGCCTCACAAACAAAAGCTTTAAAATTTTTGCCATTAGCCTCTGCAAAAATTTGCAAAATGGTATTGACATCATCAAGAGCTGTTGTTTCATCCAGGCTAATACCAATGGCCTCATCCTTAAAATACCTGAAGTTCATCTGCTTGTCGAGGGCTCTTTTTTCAATATCATTGCGCGAAACGCCTTTAGGCAGTTCTATACGCAAAGTGTCGAAGAAGTAGGCATTGGATTGCTTATAGCCATAGTTTTCAAGTTCTTTTGAAAGTACAGCAGTGAGAATGTGAATGTGTCTTGCAATTTCTTTAAGGCCATCGGGGCCATGATAAACGGCATACATGCCAGCCATAGTAGCCAGGAGGGCTTGCGCCGTACATATGTTAGACGTTGCTCTATCGCGCTTGATGTGTTGCTCACGTGTCTGAAGAGCCATGCGCAAGGCTTTGTTGCCGTTTTTGTCAACAGAAACGCCTATGATACGTCCGGGTATCATACGCTTAAAATCTTCTTTGCAAGCAAAATAGCCTGCATGAGGCCCGCCATATCCCATCGGGATACCAAAGCGTTGGGTTGTTCCAACAGCAACATCGGCGCCCCATTCGGCAGGTGATTTCAAAAGTGTAAGACTCAGCAGGTCAGCAATGGCAATCACATTAACACCGGCATCATGGGCTTTTTCAGCCAACAGGGTGTAATCTTGGATAAGGCCTTTTTCATCAGGATATTGCACCATGACGCCAAAAGTCATATCATCGGCTTTGAAAGCTTCATGATCGTCAATAATAACTTCGATGCCAAGAGGTTCGGCACGCGTTGCCACTACATCAATGGTATGTGGAAAGATGTTGGAAGCGATAAAAAACTTATTAGCACCCCTTTTTTGAGCATCTCTGCTACGGCTGTTGTACAACATTATCATGGCTTCAGCGGCAGCGGTTCCTTCATCAAGTAACGAAGCATTGGCTATAGGCAGTCCTGTAAGCTCTATAAGCATAGTTTGATAATTAAGTAATGCTTCCAAACGGCCCTGCGAAATTTCTGCCTGGTAAGGTGTGTACGATGTGTACCAGCCGGGATTTTCCAATATGTTGCGCTGTATTACACCCGGCAGGATGGTATTATAGTACCCGAGTCCGATAAAGGACTTGAAAACTTTGTTTTTGGATGCCAAAGCACGCAGGTGCATCTGATAAGTGAACTCATTCATCCCTTCGGGAAGATTTAAATCCCGTTTGCAACGTATTGAAGGAGGAACGGTTTTATCAATTAAAGCATCTATAGATTCTACGCCAACAACATTAAGCAAATGCGAATACTCATTTTCTTGTGGCCCATTGTGTCTTTTTATAAAATTGTTTGTTATCATATACTTATGTTTTAAAAATTAAATGCAGTAGTTATTTAAAGAAGCAAAAATACATTTTTTTTTCTGTTGTTTGGGAATTAATAGAAATATGGGCTAAATGAAAGTTCAAGTCAGAAATGCCACTTTTTATTAATGCTTTGCTATGAATCAGGCTAAATTTTCGAGTAAAATTTTAACACCTATAGCAATTAAAATAGTTCCTCCAAAAACGCCGGCTTTACTGCCACAGGCACAACCAAATTTTCGCCCGAGGTAAAAACCTGCTACTGAAAATATAAAAGCAAACAGTGAAATGACTAATGCACTTGTTAGCAAATGAAAATCAAGAAGCGCCAGGGGTAAACCAACAATAAATGCATCAATGCTTGTGGCAATGCTTAACAAAATGATAATAACCGGCTTATCAAGTGTATAAGTTGTTTTTTTATGGGCTTTAAAGCTATCGGTTATCATTTTAAGACCAATCAGCGTAAGTAGTGAAAAAGCCACCCAAAAATCAAAAGCTTTCACATAAAACCTGAAAGTATCGCCTAAGAACCAACCCAGTAAAGGCATTACAAAATGAAAAAGCGCAAAAATAAAGGAAAAGAGTAATATCTGTTTAAACTTTAAATTTTTATTGGTAAAACCGGCCCCTATCGCAACAGCAAAGCAGTCCATCGATAAGCCTGCGGCCAGGATGCCCAGCGTTATTGTGTTCACTTCAAAAGATTTTTAATAGTTTTTAAAATACCCTCTAAATCATAACCGCACTCTGCCTGCAGCTCTTCTACTGACCCATGCTCAATGAACCTGTCGGGGATACCCAATTGCACTAATTGAGCCTTATAGCCGTGGGTGTTCATAAATTCCAGAACAGCCGAGCCAAAACCACCCTTGATGACACCATCTTCTACAGTAATTACCTTGTTAAACTTCTTAAATACTTTGTGCAGGACCTCCTCGTCAAGTGGTTTTGCAAAACGCATGTCGTAATGGCTTATATTAATGTTTTCATTTCTTAACAATTTAGCTGCTTTGAACACATTATTCCCTACCGGTCCAAAAGATAAAACGGCAAGGCTGTCGCCGGTCATCATTTCAACGGCTTTACCAATAGGTATTTTTTTAAAAGGGCGCTGCCATACTAGTTTATAGCCACGACCGCGTGGATATCTTATAGCAACGGGTCCCTGTGGGTTTAATTGAACCGTATAAAGCATGTTACGTAAATCCACCTCATTGAGTGGCGACATAATAATGAGATGGGGTATGCACCGCAGATAGGCTATGTCGAAAGCCCCATGGTGTGTGGCTCCATCTTCGCCTACAAGGCCGCCTCTGTCGAGGCACAAAACAACATTAAGCTTTTGCAAGGCAACATCATGAATAACCTGATCATAGGCTCTTTGCATAAATGTTGAATAAATATTGCAAAATGGCAGGAATCCCATGGTTGACATGCCTGCAGCAAAAGTGACCGCATGTTGTTCAGCAATACCAACATCAAAGGTGCGCTCGGGGAATTTTTCTTTCAGAATGTCGAGTGAGCAACCACTAAGCATGGCCGGGGTAATGCCAACAATTTTATCATTTTGCTGAGCCAGTTCGGCTAATGTAGCTCCAAAAACATCCTGAAACTTAAGCGGCTTTAACTTATCACAAGGACTTAGAGGTGTATCACCTGTGGTTTTGTCGAAAAAGCCCGGCGCATGAAATTTTGTTTGTTCTTTTTCTGCTCTCGAAAAACCTTTGCCTTTGGTAGTGACACAATGCAAAAGCTTTGGACCGCTGATGTTTTTAATATCATTAAGCAATTTCGATAAACGAACAACATCATGCCCATCTACCGGCCCGAAGTACCTAAAATTCATGGCTTCGAACAAATTGCTTTGATTTAATAAAGAGGATTTTAGAGCGGTATCAATTTTTTGGAAAAAGCCTCTGGTATGTGCAGCGTATTTGCCCGTTGCTCCTAATATTTTCCAAACTTCATCTTTAAGTTTGTTATAAGTACGCGAAGTTGTAATATCGGTAAAATACTCCTTAAGAGCGCCAACACTTTGGTCAATAGCAATGCCGTTATCGTTGAGAATTACAAGGAGGTCAGCTTTTGCAACTCCGGCATTATTGAGGGCTTCGAAGGCCATGCCTCCTGTCATTGCACCATCTCCTATTACAGCAATATGGTGGCGGTTTTCCTGACGCAATCCAGATGCTATTGCCATACCCAAAGCCGCTGATACCGAAGTTGAAGAATGCCCAACGCCAAAAGCATCATACACGCTTTCCGACATTTTAGGAAAACCACTGATGCCTTTGTAAGTACGGTTAGTGTAAAACCTATCACGGCGGCCGGTCAGTATTTTATGTGCATATGCCTGATGGCCAACATCCCAAATAATTTTGTCGTGAGGCGTATCGAATATAGCATGCAGCGCTACGGTAAGCTCCACAACGCCAAGGCTGGCTCCAAAATGGCCCGGATTAAGGCTTACGCATTCGATGATAAAGTCACGTAGCTCCCCACAAAGCCTAACTAAATCATTATCTGTTAGTTTTTTAATATCACTCGGACTGTTGATGCGCTTCAATAATTGACCGGCTTTAATGTGCATATCCGATTTTTTTTGCAAAAATAACAAATAAATCAATTGCTTGGCATATGATTGACCTCAAAAAATACAAAGAGTTAGGATGTCAATGGCCCAGGTTCTTAGATTTATCCAAAGGCGTCTCAATTTTTGCTTTTTAATTCTGTTTTTAGAAATTGTGCCGTATAGCCATTGTTGCTCATGCAAACCTCTTCAGGTGTGCCACTATTAATTATAAACCCTCCCTTGGCGCCCCCTTCAGGCCCTAAGTCAATCAGGTAATCAGCAACCTTAACGACATCTAGGTTATGTTCTATAATGATGACCGTATTACCTTTGTCAACAAGTTTTTGTAATGCTTCTAACAACACTCTGATATCGTCGAAGTGGAGACCTGTTGTAGGTTCGTCAAATATATACAAAGTTTTGCCCGTATCTTTTCTTAACAGTTCCGATGACAACTTTATTCTTTGTGCTTCGCCTCCTGACAATGTGGTAGATTGTTGCCCAATAGGCAAGTAAGCCAGCCCGACATGATATAAAGCGCGCATTTTTTGTGCGATTACAGGAATATTTTCGAAAAATTCCAGTGCTGTCGCTACATCCATGTTAAGCACATCGCTGATAGACTTGCCTTTGTAGCGAACCTCCAGTGTCTGGCGGTTGTATCTCTTGCCGTTGCACGTTTCGCAAACAATATAAACATCGGGCAGGAAGTTCATTTCTATGGTTTGTACGCCGGCACCTTTACAAGTTTCGCATCGCCCCCCCTTAACATTGAAAGAAAAACGCCCTGGTTTATACCCTCTTACTTTCGATTCAGGAAGTTCTGAAAACAACTTGCGAATATCATCGAAAACACCTGTATAAGTAGCCGGATTTGAGCGAGGGGTACGCCCTATAGGATCCTGGTTGACTGCAATAACTTTATCAATATGCTTAAGACCTTTTATGCTTTTGTAGGGCAGTGGTTTTTTTTGAGAGCGGTAAAAGTGATTACTGGTAATGGGGTACAGTGTTTCGTTTATCAGTGATGATTTTCCACTACCCGAAACACCGGTTACACAAGTTAATGTTCCCAGAGGAAGTTTAAAGTCAACATGTTTTAAGTTATGACCATGAGCTCCGGTTACTTCTAGGTAGTCCCCTGACCCGCTTCTCCTTTTTTTCGGGACTTCAATTTTTTTTATATTATTCAGGTATTGAGCGGTTAAGGTTTGGGTTTTCAAAAAATTATCGGGGGTGTCGGCGGCTGTAATCAGCCCACCATTTTTACCGGCCAGTGGCCCTATGTCCACCACAAAATCGGAAGAAAGAATCATGTCTTTATCATGCTCGACCACAATAACACTATTGCCAATATCGCGCAATTTTTTTAAGGACTCAATAAGTCTTCTGTTGTCGCGTGGATGAAGGCCTATGCTGGGTTCGTCCAAAATGTACAGAACACCTGTGAGCTGAGACCCTACCTGTGTGGCCAGTCTGATTCTTTGCGATTCACCTCCTGATAAGCTTTTGGCTGAACGGTTCAATGACAAATAGTCTAATCCTACATTAAGTAAAAAACCAAGCCTTTTCTCGATTTCTTTAAGAACTTCAGCAGCAACTTTCATCTTTTTACTGTCGAAAAAGGCCGGCAATGATTGTACCCATTTATGAAGTTGAACAATATCCATTTGTGCTGCATCAGATATGTTCTTGCCATCAATTTTGAAGTACAGCGCTTCCTTTTTAAGTCTGGCACCACCACACTCGGGACACAACAACTGATGCATGTAAAAAGAAGCTTTTTTCTTTTGTGTGGAAGAGTTTGAAGTATTAAACTGCCACGATAAAAAATTAGCAATTCCATCAAAGTTGAGATTGTAAGAGTAAGAAAGACCCAAGTCGCTGTTTTTTATATCCAAAGGTTCAGTACTGCCATATAAAATAATGTCTAACGCTTTTTTAGAAATTTCTTCGATGGGGGTTTGTAGCGTAAAACCATATTTTTTGCCTATAACCTCCAGCTGTTTAATAATCCAACCGTCATCAGTTTTGGCAAGAGGAACAATACCGCCGCTTTTTATGCTTTTGCTTGCATCCGGGATTATTTTTTTTAAATCAATTTCATAAATATAGCCGAGGCCGTTACATCTGACACAAGCACCATAGGGTGAGTTGAAAGAAAAGGTGTTGGGTTCGGGTTCATTATAGGCTACTCCCGTACCGGGACACATTAAAAACTTGCTAAAATATTTTACCTCATGGGTATGCACATGCATTGCAATAAATTCGCCTTTGTTTAAAGTCATGGCATGCCTGATAGAGTTGCCAAGGCGCTTGATATCTTTTTCATTTACTTCTATGGTGTCAACCACAATATCAATGTCGTGTACCTTATACCTATCCAGAACCATTTTAGGATAAAGCTCTACAATTTTTTTATCGATACGGGCTTTAAGAAAACCCTGTCGCATAAATTGTGCAAATAATTCACGATAGTGTCCTTTACGCCCTTTAACAACAGGCGCTAATATCATTATTTTTTCGTTTTTAAAGCTCTTAACAACATTCTCAATAATCGATTCTTCCGAATACTTGATCATTTTTTCACCGGTTTTGTATGAGAATGCATCTGCTACACGGGCATAAAGAAGTCTGAAAAAATCGTAGATTTCTGTAACAGTACCCACAGTAGAGCGGGGGTTGTTGTTGGTTGATTTTTGCTCAATAGCTATGACAGGCCTGAGCCCCGAAATTTTGTCCACTTGTGGCCTTTTAAGGCTTCCAATAAACTGCATGGCATAAGCAGAAAAAGTTTCCATATAGCGCCGTTGCCCCTCAGCATATATGGTATCGAATGCTAATGACGATTTACCACTCCCACTTAAACCCGTAAATACCACGAGTTGTTCGTGAGGTATGCTGATGTCAACACCTTTTAAATTGTGCTCCGATGCATTAATAATATCCACCTTGTCTAAAAAAGCCCCGCTATTCATATTTTCCGTTATGTTATTATTCTCTGACATTGATGGCTAAGAAGTGTTGAGATGTTAGCAATAGTTTCGCCGGATGATTTTATTTCTGAAAAATGGACTGCAAAATTACAACTAAATTTTGAGGGCAGGATATAAAACAACAAATAATTCTATGGCTTACTCATAATGGCTGCTGCTTATTCAACAGGGAGGTCGGTGGTGGGAAAATGATTTGTGTAAATCAAATCTTCAGGATATGGGATTTTTAAGGTATAGGTTTTCCCTGTTCTGTTTGTTAGCGAGTTGCTGCGTAACCAGGGGTTGTATGTACGCAAAATTTTCAAGTTAATATCATGCTCCAAAGCAAAATCAGACAAATTAGTAATACTTGAATCAATATCAATACTGTGTGTTCTTACGGGGGGGTACAAATCGGCCTCGCTAAAATAAAAACCATACCGTTTGGGGTTTTCGAAAATGGTTTTGACAGCTAAAATTCTGTACATGTAGCGCGCCGTTTCCTGATTTAACCATAAGTCATAATACGAACTTACCTTTTGCCTGTTCAACTGATTACGGAGTCCTGAATTTCCCATATTGTAAGCCGCTGCGGCTAAAGTCCAGTTACCGAAAAGCTTATACGCATGGTGTAAGTATTGACATGCCGCAACAGTTGCTTTCTCCAGGTGATAGCGTTCATCTATCTCATTGTTTATTGTCAACCCATATTCCTGACCCGTAGCCCTCATAAATTGCCACACGCCGGAGGCTCCTGCCGGAGAAACAACATTAGCAAGTCCACTCTCGATAAGCGCTAAATACTTAAAATCATCATGGATATTTTGGGCTTCTAATATAGGCTCAATAACAGGAAAATAGCGATGGGCTCTTTTGAAGAACAAAAAAGTTTGTGAGTGCCAATAGGTGTTGACAAGTAACTCCCTGTCCAAACTTTCTCTGACATCCAAACGGTTAATAGGAACAATTTCACCTGCAAATTCAAGATAGTCCGGTATAGGCAGTGCATAATTTCTATAGTAATCCTTAATAGCTCTGTTACGATATTCGTTGTAAGTTTCCTTTTCTGATGAAGCCAGAAAAAAAAACATTGTACCGCCACCAAGGCTTAAAATTAAGGCTACTAAAAATATTTTTTTCATGTGTATGGTGTTTATTGTGGGCATGACAAAAGTAGTAATAATAACATAACGTATTTTGTTAAAAAAATATTCTTCGTATATTTCAGATTTCACAATAAAAACACGGCAACTATACCGTTGAAACAAAAAAAACATGTATGTTTGCTTTTGAACCCGACATGATAAACTAAAACGATTTGGTCATGAATATTGTTGTTAATACACAGCTGTTGCTAAAGGATAAGCTTGAAGGGCTTGGCTGGTTTACGTATGAAACACTTAAGCGTATTACAAAAGCACACCCTGAGCATACGTTTTATTTTGTTTTCGATAGACCTTACGACCGCTCTTTTATTTTTGGCAATCATGTCAAGCCCATAATTATGCGTCCACCATCACGCCATCCGGTATTATGGTATTTACGTTTTCAGTGGCTATTGCCCAGGCTGCTCAAACGCCTTAATGCCGATGTGTTTTTATCACCTGATGGCTGGAGTACTTTACATACTAAAGTGCCATGCGTGCAAGTTATTCACGATATTAACTTTGAGCACTTCCCGCATGATTTGCCTTTAAGCATTCGCAAGTATTTTAGGTATTATTTCCCACGTACTGCCCGTAAAGCTTCTATAGTAGCAACCGTTTCGCAATACTCTAAAAATGATATCATGAATACTTATCAGATCCCGGAAGCTAAAATAAAGGTGCTTTATAATGGTTGTAATGACGCATTTACAACCCAAGAAGAAACCACAAACCAAAAGACACGTCAAATTTTTGCTGATGGGCATCCTTATTTTTTATACGTAGGGGCGCTATTACCCAGAAAAAATATAGTAAGACTTTTTCAGGCTTTTGAAATTTTTAAAAAAGAAGATACCCATAATACCAAGCTGCTGATTGTGGGAAAAAAGAAATGGTGGACCAATGAAATGGCTGCAGCTTATGAGTCCATGCACTACAAAACGGATGTTGTTTTTTTAGGCCGACGCTCTGTAGAGGAACTTAACAAGCTTTACAGTGCTGCTGTAGCACTTACTTTTGTGCCTTATTTCGAAGGCTTTGGCATTCCTATTCTTGAAGCTTTTAATAGTGGCACCGCTGTTATCTCATCTAATTGTACATCCATCCCTGAAGTAACAGGCGATGCTGCTTTGCTGGTTGACCCTTTTAATGTACAGGAAATTGCTAGAGCCATGAAGCGCATATCCAACGACATAGAGCTAAGAACACAAATGGTAAAAAAAGCCCAAAAACGCACAGTGCTTTTCTCCTGGGATAAAACTGCTGAAAAGCTTTGGAACTGTATTGAAATGGCATCGAACAAACCATTATAAGAAAAATGAAAGGTATTTACATACATATCCCCTTTTGCGCTAGCGCCTGCTTTTACTGCAACTTTCACTTTTCGACCGCTAAAAAATTCCAAAAAGATTTTGTCCAAGCATTGAAAAAAGAAATCATTCTAAAAAAGAATTTTTTTACAGAAAACACTATTATTGACACTTTGTATTTTGGAGGAGGGACTCCCAGTGTTTTGGAACTTGGGGATATGGAAGATCTTTGCAGCTTTTTACATTTACACTTCAACTTAAAATCTCTGAAAGAATTTACTGTTGAAGCAAACCCTGAAGACCTGTCGCTAAATAAATTAAAAAAATTTAAAGAACTGGGTGTAACTCGCTTAAGTATTGGCGTTCAATCTTTTAATGAGTCAACGCTTAAATATTTAGGACGGCAACATGATGGAAAGCAAGCTTTGAAAAGTATCGAAAATGCTCAAAAAGCAGACTTTGAAAATATTTCCATTGATTTAATCTATGGTGTGCCAACTCAAACAAAAGCTATTTGGCAAAAAGACCTGGAAACTTTTTATCAATTAAACTTGCCACATGTATCATGTTACTGTCTTACCATAGAGGATAAAACGCCTTTGGCTTTATGGATAAACCAAAAAAAAATAAAACCTGTTGATGATGATTTGTCGGTTTGCCACTATAAAACAATGACACCTATAATGTTTCAAAAAGGATACGTGCATTATGAAATTTCAAATTTTGCAAAGCACACATATTATTCGAAACACAACCTGATATATTGGCAAAATGGGGCATATCTTGGCCTGGGACCCTCTGCTCATTCCTACAACGGTTCTTTTAGAAGTTGGAACATTTCTCATACGAGCCATTATATCAATGCAGTTAATAACCATGACACTCTCACGGAATCAGAAAAACCCGATAAATCAACACTTTTCAATGAATATATTTTTACGGCTTTAAGAACTATGTGGGGCGTAAAATGGAGTAAAGTAAAAACAGTATTTGGTGAAAATTACTACGATTACTTAAATAAAAAAATGCGTCATGTACAAATGCAACATATGCTCGAAGAAACATCAGAGGGATTCAGAATAAGCGAAAAAGGGAAACTTTTTGCCGATAAAATTGCTGCCCACTTTTTCGTCGTATAGTTTTTTATTATCTTTTAAAAGAATCTCTATAATAATATAATTAGTCAATAAGCAATACAGAACCCCTGACAAATATTTTTTGATTATTTTCTCTGGTAAATTTTATGATATAAAAATAAGTTCCTGGTATTACATTTTTTCCATTATGGGTTCCATCCCATCCATTACTACCTTCGTATAATACATGGCCTTGTCTGTTTACAATAATCAAATCCAATCCCTTACCAAAAATATCATTTTTGCCATCTTTTTTAAAAGGCGTAAAAGCATTTGGTAAAGGTTTAACCCGTACCAATATGCTGTCTATGGCAATGCAGCCATAATCATTTGCAATAACTGTAACCATGCTTTCTTCTGTTATAGAATTAAGCTCTATGATACTGCTTCCTGAACGTCTTACAGTATCACCGTTTACAACAAAAGTATATAAGCCGTAGTATCTGGGGGTTGCCGTTATAGTAATATAATCTCCCAGTGTTATGGTGTGATCAGGCTCATAATTACTGCTTAGTTTTATATGAATTTCTAAAATAGTAACATTTAAACTACTTACAACTCCTTGCCCACAATCATTTTGTGCCCAAACGCTTATAAGACCACTTTCACTACCAACCAGGACACTTACATTATGAGTATGGTTGCCAGACAAAACAACCCAATCTGTTGGAAAATCCCAAGCGTATAACACTCCGGAAATGTAATTTACAGAATATTCAACAACAACTCCCTGACACGGGTGTGTTGGACCGGCTATAGGGCCTGCTCCGACCGGCAGCATGTCAGGATTGACTTGTAAGCTGTCTTGTGGGCCTTGTCCGCAGGTATTATAGGGTGTCACATACAATGAGCCGCTTTGCGTTCCGACAAGGACAGAGATGGCTTCTGTACTGTCGCCGCTCAATATCTGCCAGCCTGTGGGGATATCCCATATGTAGTATTGACCGGGGGTGGGTGCTACGCT
>PXBB01000043.1 GCA_003565735.1 Bacteroidales bacterium | reverse complement strand
GATGCTTCACTGCGTTCAGCATGAAAAAGTACTTTTATTGGTAACTCCTAGCTATCGGAGTAAAGAATCTCTTTTCTCCGTTCTTTTTGCTTGACCAAAAAGAACCAAAAAGTCAAGGCTCCGTCCTCATTTGCTATAAACTGCGGTTTTCATTACGGTCGCAACCAAAGCCGTTTCGGCTGCTGTTTTTTTCTGTTGTTTTATTTTTATAAGTTGTGCAGCCTCACTCGTTGGTTGCTTCAAGGCAAGATTTGATTTTGCAAGGGGGTAATGAAAACCTTGTTTATGAACGCAAATCAGGACGATGCCGGGGAAAGCGCTTCGCCAACGGTCTTGTGTCATTCTGAATGGAGCGCAGCGAAGTGAAGAATCTCTATTCTAACAGAGATGCTTCATCCGATAATCATCGGATTCAGCATGACAAATAACATGTAGAGATCTGCGGGCAGGCAGGATTGGTATTTGCTAAATACCCAGTGCGAGTCCGAAGATAAGTGTGTTTGTTTTGCCATGCAGGAATGCCGGTGAAAACATTTCAAGGTAGCTTTCTGCATCTGTTCCATCGACATCGTAGGCCTTGTGGTGGCTGTGTCTGTACTCTGCAAAAATACGCAGGTTAGGCAATGGCATCATACGTGCTCTTAGCTTAATGGTTTCATCAGTCCAGGTTTTGTCTTGTAATATGGGGTACTCATCCAGCCTGTCGGGGGTGCCGTAAATATAGGGATAAACATTGGCTTTCAATGCATAGCCATAGCCTGCTGCAATTTCCAGTGTGCTTACGGGTGTGTAGGTGATACCCACAAAATAATCCATGCTGTTGGAGCGCAGGTAGTGCCCCAGGTTAAAATTGTTGGTTTCAAATGTGGTGGTGGGCACCCTGTGCTGGTATGTCATAGGGCTTGTGCGCGTGGTTTCGGCAATAAGCCTGAAGTCTTTTAAAGGCCAGCCTTCCAGCGAGAACCCACCTTTAAAACTCCAGAAGTTATGCCTGTCGGGGTCGCCAACACGCGTTATTGAAAATTCATCAACATAAAGAGAGGCGTACAGATGCACATGCCTTATCTGTCGCGAACTGATGTTCATAAACATCATAGAGTTGTTGTTGAGAATACGTGCGTTGAATGTGTGGGTCAGAGATTTGAAGAAAAAGAAAGGAATCAGGTAGCCCGCATGAACATTCTGATTGTCGTAAACAATGGCATTGCCTATCGAAAAATTAAGCCTGCGCAAAGGTGTAAAAGTGTACATATTGGCTGCTATATACTTGGGGTAATATGTCGCTCTGAACTGCCCACCGGGTACATAATAAGAGTTGACACTGTCGATGACCATTGATGTGAGCCATCCATGGAAGTAGTTGAAGTCGAGCCACGAAACAGGGTTGAGGTTGAGCTTGATGACGGGGAAGGAGGGTGCGCGACCGGAGAATATGTTGCTGCCGTTATTGTTGTCGCCCCATGCTATATGGTCTTTGATCAATCCGAGGGAACCCCAGTTCCAGGTGTAAGTGATGCCCCCACGCATCTCGCTATAGTCGCCTCCTTCTCTACCCATTACATTGAACTTGTAGTTGCCGCCGGGTTCTTGTGTCAGGTAGGAGGGGCGTGCCAGCAGCTCTTTGTTTTGGTAGTTGTCGCGCAGGCTGGCATATACCGACCAGCGCTCATCTATGTAAGCTATGGCTTCGGCACCTCCGTAAGTGTGATAAAAAGAGGCATTGGTGGAAGCGAAATACCGCGCGCCATATATGGGGCGTATGATGGTGCGAAACAAGGAGTCGCGCCATGTCAGCTCAGGGGGCAGAATATGAAGCGACAAATGTTCATGGTCTTTAACCAAAGCACCTCCCCCTCTCTTGAGCAAACCGCGCTCCATAGCATACTCAGAAAGGTAAATATCTAATGTTTTTTGCTGCGATTTGCTCAGGCGTTCTCGCTGACCGTCAGCCTCCGTAAGCCAATAGGCTATCTGCTCCCTGCTGTATGGCTTTATCGTGGTGTTGACCTCAATCAGATGAATGGTCGCTAAATAATCAATAAAGTTGTAAAGGTCATGGTTGCTGACATGCTCATAAGCCGTTTGCGATTTAACTACTGTGCTGCTGTAAATGCATATTGCAAGTGTTATCCATAAAGCTTGTTTCATTTTTTTTTTTGGATTTGAAAGGTTTGTAAATATTAGCGTTAAGCGTTAAGCGTTTAGTGTTCAGGGTTTAGGGTTCAGTGTTGAATAAAAGACAAAATCTTCAAAATTTTCGCGATGTATTACTTTGGTTTCTGAAAGATATGTTTTTGTAAAGGTTTTGGAAACCTTTGCTTTTGCTTTGGGGTTCCATTTAAACTCCCACGAAAGGATTTCGCCACCACGTTCCTCTATGTAATCGATCTCCTGCTTTTGTGTAGTGCGCCAAAAAATATGACGTTGCTGAGACCTCGTTATATTCAAGGGACTTTTTCCTTTCACTGATTAGGAAATTTTCCCACAAAGCCCCTGTATCCTGGCGGATCGATAGTGGATTATAATTTGATATGATGGCATTACGTATTCCATTGTCATAAAAATATATTTTCCTGCTGCTTTTTATCTCATTCCTGAGATTTCTGCTAAAAGGTTCCAACCTGAATATAATAAATGCCTTTTCAAGCAGATCGATATAACTGCCAATGGTATCCTTGTTAGCCCCCAGAAGTTTTGATAATTCATTTAACGACACTTCACTTCCTAATTGCAGAGCCAAAGCTTTTAGTAATCTTGGAAGCAACTCGGGCTTTCGGATCGACGCCAGCGATAATATATCTTTATAAAGATAACTTGACGCCAATTGCTTAAGGACTGCCTCTTCTTCACCTTTATTGTTAATCACATCAGGATACATCCCATAAACGATTCTTTGTTCAAGTTGCTTATGTGCAGTAAGGTAGCCATAATGCTCTCTGAGCTCCCCCCAACTCAAAGGATACAAAAGATATTCCCATTTCCTGCCGGTTAATGGCTCATTGATTTCATTGGCCAGTTCCAGAGCCGACGACCCACTAACCAACAATTGCTTATTAGCAAGCTGATCGATCATAATTTTTAAGGTCAAACCAATGTTTTTGACCCGTTGTGCTTCATCTACAAATATAATATTGTGGTGTCCAATGATTTGTTTCAAATTTTCAAGGTTGGCATTTTCCAGTTTCTCCTTAACAAGCATTTCATCGCAGTCTAAGAAAAGACAGTTGCTTTTTTCTGAGGTAATTTTTTCAGCAAGGTAGTCTTACCTGTTTGCCTCGGTCCCAGCAAAATAATGGCTTTACCACTACCCCAACGCTTAAGGATGATTTTTTCTATGGCTCTTTTTATCATAATGTGATGTTGTATTAGCTAAAAAATATAATAATTGGCTAATATAATACTAATTTGTTTATAAATTCTCTGAAGGATTTTTTTCAATCGTCTATTGCCAATCATCAACAGCCCGAAACGGTCGTTATAGCCCCGCATGGTTAAAAAATCAAAGCTCTGCTGTCTCAAAACTCTTATTTTGGATTTTCACCGACATCTTTTCCCCGCCCTAAAGGGTGGATGTCGCTGAAAATCAGCACACCCTTAAGGTTCCGATAACTATTGGAAGGG
>PXBB01000013.1 GCA_003565735.1 Bacteroidales bacterium | reverse complement strand
TTTAGCGAGTGCTTTTACTTTAGGCCATCTGCTGCTACCGACTGGTAAAACAAATTATTACAAACTTCGTTGCTCTCGTTTGTAATAAATGTTTAATCCGTCGGTATTCTCCATCGCCAAAAGCCACTTAACGCATAAGTTGCGAAAACCTTGAAATAGTTTACTATGTCGGCGGCTTTCGACGCCTTGCATCTGACCTAAATTAAAAAGCATGAATAATAAAGGCTAAACCATTAAAACTCATTTTTTTTATAAAATTAGTTTTTTTTTTACAATTACCCGACAAAAAAGATAAAAAATATCTTGATTTTTTCAATACCATCAAAAAAATTCTTATTTTTGTTAAAAATATTCTTACACAGGGCATACCAAGAACTACTTATCGAACCTACTTATAGTCTTAAACAAAAAAAAATATAAGATTCAAAACTCTGAAACAATCGGTAAAATATAAGTTTCAAATAATCATAAAACATATGAAAAAAGGATTGCTATCAGCTTTTACAATATTCTTATGTTTTTCTGCTTTTGCTCAGCATGAAGCCGGCAATGTTCAATTGAGAGTTGGAGCCTTAGGAAGTCTCCAGTTTATTGAAAAGGAAACCAAAGCCTCATGGGGAACAACAGTTGAAACTGACAGAAAATTAACCGGTGCTGTACCTATAAAAATTCTTTATGGCCTTGGAAACAGGTTGAGCATGGGTCTTATATACACTTTTGGCAACTACAAAGTAGATTCCCTGGAAACACACAACAGGGAAGGCAGAATTAACATAACGGGAGTATCAGCAGAAATTTACCTGGTAAATTATGAATCCTACAACTTATATTTAAACGCTCAGTATAAATTCTCTCAGCTAAGGCTATACAAAGAAAACTCAACAACTGTCATTCAATATCGGTATAATGGATTTGCACCTGCTTTTTATTTGGGCAGCAACATTATGCTGACCGAGTTTTTAGGTTTTAATATGCAGTTGGGTTACGACCTTAGAAACTTAAAACTAAAAGCCTGGCATATTGATGACACCAAGCAAAATTTATCCGATATCAGCGACAATATCTTAAGCGAAGGCATTAATATTGGCATCGGTTTGTGTATCATGTTTTAGCTTTTTCACTATAAAAGAGTATTAGAAGCATGTAACATGAAGCTATGTTTACAAACTTAAAAAAAAATGTTTATATTTGAATTTATTATGTAATTTTTGCACATGAAAACATTAAATTAGTAATAACAAATAAAACCTAAAACACATACAATATGGAAAACTCAAAAAATGGTAAATGTCCGTTTATGCACGGCTCAAATACTGAGTCAAGCAACTCTGTATCAAGTTGGTGGCCAAAAGCACTCAATTTAGATATACTACATCAACATGACACAAAGACAAACCCTTTAGGGTCAGATTTTAATTATGCAGAAGCATTTAAAGAGCTTGATTTAGAAGCAGTAAAAAGCGACTTAAAACAACTTATGACAGATAGTCAGGACTGGTGGCCTGCCGACTGGGGTCATTACGGAGGCTTGATGATACGCATGGCATGGCACGCTGCCGGAACATACAGGACGGCAGATGGTCGCGGTGGCAGCAACACAGGCAATCAACGTTTTGCACCGCTTAACAGCTGGCCGGATAATGTAAACCTGGATAAAGCTCGTAGGCTCTTGTGGCCTGTAAAGAAAAAATATGGCAATAAAATCTCTTGGGCAGATTTATTTATCCTGGCCGGCAATATGGCATATGAATCCATGGGGTTTAAGACTTTCGGCTTTGGTGGCGGCAGAATAGATATCTGGCATCCTGAAAAAGACATATTCTGGGGCGCCGAAAAAGAATGGTTGGCACCAACGGAAAACAGATATTCAGATAAAGAAGATCGTGATTCTTTAGAAAACCCTTTGGCAGCAGTACAAATGGGATTAATATACGTAAACCCCGAGGGTGTTGATGGTAAACCCGACCCTCTTAAAACAGCTAAAGATGTACGTATGACCTTCAAGCGTATGGCTATGAATGACGAGGAGACTGTAGCTTTAACAGCAGGTGGCCACACCGTTGGCAAAGCTCATGGTAACGGAGATGCTACAGCACTTGGCCCAAGCCCCGAAGAAGCCTCAATAGAGCATCAGGGATTTGGATGGGTGAACCCTAATGGTAAAGGACATGCTGAAGATACTGTTACAAGTGGTCTGGAAGGTGCATGGACCACACATCCTTATAAGTGGAATAATGACTATTTTCACCTTTTACTTAATTACGAATGGGAACTTAAAAAAAGTCCTGCTGGTGCATGGCAATGGGAACCTGTCAACATTAAGGAAGAAGACAAACCCATAGATGCCCATAAGCCCAATGTACGTCAGAACCCAATAATGACAGATGCAGATATGGCTTTGAAAATGGACCCGGAATATCGTAAAATATCTGAGCGTTTTTACAAAGACCCTGAATATTTTGCTGATGTATTTGCCAGGGCATGGTTTAAACTTACCCATCGCGACTTAGGGCCAAAAAGTCGTTATCTTGGTCCGGATGTGCCACAAGAAGACCTTATTTGGCAAGACCCTATTCCAAATAGTGATTATAAGCTTTCTGATGCAGAAATTGAAGATTTGAAAGTTAAAATCCTTAATAGTGCGTTGAGTCGCTCTGACCTTATCAATACAGCTTGGGATAGCGCCAGAACCTTCAGAAATTCAGACTATAGAGGTGGCGCCAACGGGGCCCGCATACGTTTTTCACCCCAAAAAAACTGGGAAGGAAATGAACCCGAACGCCTTGAAAGAGTCCTGCGTAAACTTTCGGAAATTCAGGATACTCTGGAGAAAAAAATAAGTATGGCCGATTTAATTATTTTGGGTGGAAGTGCAGCTATAGAAAAAGCAGCATTAGAAGGCGGCATAGATGTAAAGGTACCATTTAGCCCGGGTCGCGGCGATGCAACACCGGAAATGACAGATGAGGAATCATTTGAACCTTTGGAGCCTGTACACGATGGCTACAGAAACTGGCTCAAAAAAAACTATAGCGTTAAACCTGAGGAAATGTTACTAGACAGAACCCAACTAATGGGACTGACGGCTCCTGAGATGACCGTTTTGATAGGAGGCATGCGCATGTTAGGGACTAATTACGGTGGCACTAAACATGGCGTTTTTACAGACAGGGAAGGCGTGCTTTGTAATGACTTCTTTGTAAATCTTACAGACATGAATTATTTGTGGCAACCTGTTTCTGATAATTTGTATCATATAGTTGACAGAAAAACAAGAGAAACAAAATGGACTGCCACCAGAGTTGATTTGGTATTTGGATCTAATTCGATATTGCGTGCGTATGCAGAAGTTTATGCACAAGACGATAACAAAGAAAAATTTGTCAAAGATTTCGTAAAGGCATGGGTTAAAGTAATGAATGCTGATCGCTTTGACCTAACAAATTAGCCCCTATTTACCATAAGCTTCTTTTTTTAATAACCGAGACCCTTTACATTAATGTAAAGGGTCTCGGCTTTACAACACCTACAACTTTCAGCATTGACTACATCAAAAAAATATTAGACAATGAGTGATGAGTAACATTATCCTTTTATTACAGCTAGTGGGAACAGCTCATTAATAACCTTTACCAGGTTACTTTGTAAAGCCATAACATCAGTAATATTTTTATACGCTGAAGGGGCTTCATCCAAATTCTTTTTGCTTTTTATGCCATGAATAATTCCTTTGCTGTTAAGCTTTTCCACCTCTTCTTTCAGGTTCAAATTTTTCACAGCCTGCGTTCGGCTCATTAATCTGCCTGCGCCATGCGAACAACTCATAAAACTGTCAGGGTTGCCCAGGCCCTCAACGATATAAGACTGCGTACCCTGACTACCGGGAATAATGCCTTTTTCATTTTTTTTGGCAGATGTAGCACCTTTTCTGTGCACCAGCACCCGACGACCAAAATGCATCTCATATGATGCATAATTATGTGCTATATTGATAAGCGAACCAAATGTTGCGTCAGCAAAATGAGAAGAAACAACCTCTTTTAATCGCTTCATAATTAACTTTCTGTTAGCTAATGCAAAATCTACACAGTAATTCATTTCGTCAAAATACTTCCTGGCTCCATCATGATCTATAGGCAGATAAGCCAAATCGTATTGTGGAGGCACTTTACAACCCATTTTTTTATTGATGCTTTTGGCTGTTTGATTATAATGTGCTGCCACTTTATAACCAATGTTTCTACTCCCCGAATGTATCATAAGCCAAACTTGCTGAGTACTGTCTTTTTGAATTTCAATAAAATGATTGCCACTTCCTAAAGTTCCTAACTGAGTAAGGGCTGAGCTATACTCTTGTCTGACAATTTGCATGCGATCAACATCGTAATCTTGAGGCATAAATGATGGGTCAACTTCAGTTTTGTGACGCTTAAAGCCAACGGGTACGCAACTTTTCACATCTTCAGTTATAGCAGTTAAAACCCTTTTTGAAAGAGCCTTTGCCGAAATATTTGTGGGTACGACACACATACCACAACCAATATCAACACCCACAGCATTAGGCACAACCACTTCAGAGCTTGGCAAAACTGCTCCGATAGGCATACCATAACCACTATGCGCATCGGGCATAAGGGCAATATGCTTAAAAACAAAAGGGAAATTTGACAAATTTGTCACCTGGCGTAATGTGCCTTCATCAAGCTGATTAAGCCACATTTTTACTTCAAATCTACCAGGTTTTATTACTTTTTGCATAACTCAACAAACTTAATAAAAAAATCAAATACACACCACCGCTTGTTCAAAATTGGGATGCAACAAACTTTCAAGAGCATTTAATTCCATTGCCATCAATCACGCCATACGTCTGATTCCCACACACGTAACACATGGGCTTGCTGTTAACAAGCACACTTCTTGTAATCATGACACTCTCATTGCAAGAGCTACAAATAACACTTTCGTGTACTTTGGCATAAGAAGGCACTTCCGTTTTTGGATAAGATACTTCAAACAATTTTTCGAAGGGCAAGGTCAGTGTTCCAAAAGCTCTTTCAAGAGATGAATTACGGTAAGCAGCTAAAAGCTCAGGAGTACGGTTTTGTTCGGCAACTACTTTTTCGTATAGTCTGTTATGGTCAGGAAAGGTATCCCTTATTACTTGTCGGGCGGAAGATTTGGCAGCTATGCGAATACCTTTGCCATTTCTTTTGGTAAGGGTAAAAGCCGTTTTACCAATATCTTTAAAGATAAGTGCATTATTACCAAAAGAACACGCAGTAACATATTGAATACCATCGGCAAAACAGTTATTAGTTTCTGTTATAGCCAAAAGGTCTTCCATGCCATCAGATTCAGCTTCGAGAATATTCATTGCATGAACAGCGGCCAGAATTCCTAAGGCAAGCCCTGTGCAATAATGACCATGCATGGCTGCTGCTTTAATCATCAAAATATCGGTATGTGCACCAAATATAAGACTGCGCATATCAATACGCGGACTTACTTTTAGTTTAGACTGATGTACGGGGTTATGATCACAATGGTATGCAAATAAAGAGGTGTCACAGTTTTTTATATCAAGGACAGGGGTGTCGTTAAGAGCATCCAGGCCTTCTACAAGAAGCCGTTTATGCTCGCGTTTGATAAGTTTTACATTAGTCACACCTATGGCATTAGGCCTGCTTGGACTGCGCGTACCAAAAACACCTCTTAAAACATCAGGGCGGGAATTGGTATATGTTTGAATCTTATAATCAGACCTGTGCAGGTGGTAAATAATTTCAACATATTCGTTTTCTTCAATACCCAGCAAAGCATCTTCATAAGCATCAAATACCTCTATATAACTTGGCTTGGTTTTAATTTTTCTATAATCATCAGGCGTGTTAAAATCATTTCTAACCTTTCCAACAGGCTTGAAAGCAATTGACTGCATAATTATTCTTTTTTCTTATTTAAAAATATCTCTGTATCCCTGCATACAACTTTTTTAATACCCGGCGAAAGCGTTTCTAAATAGTGCTCCTGGGTTAGAAAATTTAGTTCATTTTGTAAATCCGGATATTTTTGGGCCAATTGCATGATATATTTAAAAGCTGTATGTCTTACAGAGGGTCTTTTATGAATCTGTTGCCAAATATTTAAGCATATATCAAACAAGAGGGCTTCCTGGTCTTCGTTCAATTTCATCTTGCATAGTACTTTCAACAGTTCGCGTTGGTGTCCATCTTTTTTACGGCTTAACACTCCTAAAATTTTATCAACCACCCCGTGCAGCCTCTTGTCATTTTCTTCCATAACTTCACTTATTACCCAGGCAGCACGCCACGAAAGATATTTTTCATCCTCTACAGACAACAAAACAAGCTCTTTGAAACTTGCAGGGTGGGATTTTACATAAGCTATCATCTCAGGCTTATAAGCTTTCATTAAAATAAGCTCTATTGGCTTCGCCATAACTGGTAAATTAAATATTTAAAGCAAAACTAAGGTATTTAATCTTCTCACCTTTAGCTGCAAAAAGCTCCTCATAATAGGTTTTAATACCGGTCACTTCTTCTGGTGCCGGCAAAGCATAAATGTCATCGTTAACACAAAGCATTTTTTGATTCATATTTTTTACAACATCTATTGTAAATTCAAAAAGTTCTGTATTGTCGGTTTTTAAATGTACTATGCCATTTTTCCTAATAATGTTGCTGTATTTTTTTAAAAATTCAGGCGCTGTAAGCCTCTTACGGTGTCGGGGCTTCTGTAATTGAGGGTCCGGAAATGTTAGCCATATCTCATCCACTTCGTTGGGCACAAAAAAAGAAGTTACAAACTGAATTTGAGAGCGTATAAAAGCAACATTAGGCAGTTCTTTTTCAATTGCATCAACAGCCCCTTTGTAAAGCCTGTCTCCCTTTATATCAACACCTATAAAGTTTTTTTCCGGATACCTTTGCGCTAAAGCAACACTATATTCGCCTTTACCACACCCTAATTCAAGTACAATGGGATAGTCATTCTTAAAAAAATCTTTATGCCACTTGCCTTTATATTTAAAATCCTCCTGAGCTGAACTGTAGGGTATTTCAAAAACGTTCTGAAAAGATTTGATGGCTTTATATTTGGCTCGTTTATTTTTTGGCATTATATAAGAATTATTTCATGATCCAGGCATCTCTATAACCCTCATTAACAAGCTTTCTTAATTCTCTTTGTGCATCTTCAGAGGCATTAAAACCAACTATGGAAACAATATAAAAACCCCTTTTTTTATTATCGTGCATACGGGCATCATTAAAACCTTCAGCTTTAAGTTGGTCAACCAAGCCTATTGCATTATCTTTATTATGAAAACTTCCGGCAACAATATAGTACTTTTTTTCAACGGGCTTTTCTTTAGCTGCATCATCACCATCAAAAACAAGATCGGCCTCAATATCTTCTGAAATTGTATCATCCAATGGCTCCTCCACATAGTCAACCAGTGGTTCTTCTATTGTTCGGGCATCACCGGCAGCAGATTTAGCTTCACCACTATCAAACTTATCGGGCTTTTCAGATGCTTTAAGAAAGCCGTCTTTTACGCTTATAAAGCTATTTTTAATGTGTATTAAATGCGGCTGTACGTGCTGGGGAAATAAAAAGAATGTAGCACCAAATGCTACCATAAAAAGTAACAGTATCGCTATGGCAATACTTTTCTTATGTGACTTTTTGAGGGTGTGTTCCGGTTTCCCGGAAGCGGCTGCTGCTTGGCGCTTAATAGCTTCTGAACTGAATTCCTGCAAACCATACAAAGCCGGTTTCAATACAACATCCTCCCGACATTCAAAAAGAAAATTGCCATCTTTGCTTTTTATAAGTGTACCTAAACCTTCAAAGGTATGACTTCCATTTTGCTCAATATTCTCCAGCACCTTGGTGACAAAAGCATCCAAAGCATTAGCAGCTTGTTCTTCACTGAGTTGAAAAACGTCTGAAATGTGCTTAATGAATACATTATCAACTTCAACATTACTTTCAAATTCTAAAAATGATTGTGGCGGAGTAAAAGTATGATTCACCGGATGAACCTGGGCACTTTGTTCAACAACAGTAAAACATCCCAGACCTGACAGACATACCTGTTGCCTTTGCTGCAATAACACATACAGCTCGCGATTTAAATCCATAGCAAAAATGTATTTTTTGAGTTAACAAAACTATAAAAAAAAATATAATTTTGCATCAAAGATTACTAATTTAGCCTGCATTATAATAATACAGCGTAATGTCCAGCCAAAAATTCTGCTATATCTCGAATGCATATTATTCTGCATTAGTCTGTATAGTATTATTAGTAGCAGCTGCTGTTCATTATGTGCAAGCAAAGAGTTAGTCTTTACACGGCAATTTTATCGAGCTTTAAAATTGCCGTCTCAGACTGTTCAATCATAGGTTCAACAGTTCATGACCAGGCATTAAATCATTAATAAAAACAAAAACCCATGGCACACAAACACAAATTATTTAACGGAAAAACATTAGGTATCCTAACAGGTGGTGGCGATACGCCTGCCTTAAATTCAAGTATTGAATCTATACGTAACAGGGCTTCCCTTTTAGGCTACAAAGTATATGGTATTCGCAAAGGCTGGAAGGGTCTGCTGGGCGAAGGCGATGTTATAGATCTTACTTACCAGCCCTACGACGGTTATTACGGAGGGACGGCCCTTTTGTCGAGTCGTACCAACCCATTTCCGACCTCAAAAAACCCTGAAAGCAGAGTGCCTCAAATACTAAAAAATATTGAGCGCTACGGTATTGATGTATTGATAAGCATAGGTGGTGATGACACTAATGGTGCTGCCAAACGTTTGTACGAAACAGAAGGCATTAAAGTAATCGGCTTCCCAAAAACTATTGATAACGACCTGAGGACTAAAACAATGCATGAATTCGGCGGCAATGAAATTGAGGCGGTGTTATGTCCGGGCTTTCCATCAGCAGCCAAAGCCATGATGGAGCTAACCATGCATTTACGAACAACCGCAGAATCCCATTCGCGTATCATCGTACTTGAAGTAATGGGCAGGGATGCCGGATGGCTTACAGGAAGTGCCGTTTTGGGAGGTGCTGAATTGGCTCTGGTACCTGAATATGAAATCACTAAAGAACGTAAAGATTTTTTCTTGGAAACTGTTAAGGAAACCTATATGCGTTCACCTAAAAAAAACCTTATACTAGCTGTAGCAGAAGGAGTACGCTGGTATGACGATAAAAAACAAGATGTAGATGTGGTTTATGCCAGCTCGGAAGTTGACGAGTTTGGGCATCCCAGATTTGGCGGCATCAGTGGTGTTATCGCTTCTGATGTCAGTAACAAATTGGGTATTGAAGCACGTGCCCAAATATCAGGTTACTACCCGCGTGCAGGAAGGTGCCGCACATACGACAGACGCCTGACGGCAACACTTGCTGATAAGGTTGTTGACCTCTTACTCAGAGAAGATTATGGCCAGATGCCTGTCATGAAGTCTATAGTTCCATTCCCAAAAGTGGAAGAGTTCAACACTTCTTCTATTGATATGGGCTCTATTGGAAACAAACCATTACCCGATGCATATTATGATATTCAGACATTTACTTTCACTGATGCTTACAAAGATTTTATGACACATATACTGGGCGTACCCGAAATAAAAGAATTTAAGTACGATTTCCCGGTTGTCATACCTAAAAAGTAAATAAAATTTGATTTTTAGAATTTGAAAAATATTATTATTCTCACTCACAACTAATTAATAACATATGAATAGAATACTCGGCATAGGAAATGCTTTGGTCGATATAATGACACGTATTGATAATGATGCTTTTTTAGAAAGTGTAGCACTGCCAAAAGGGAGCATGCAATTGGTAGATCATAATTTCATTGAAAGTTTGCGTCCACATATTTCAGGTTTTAAAAAAAGTATGTCGGCGGGAGGCTCAGCAGCAAATACCATTAACGGCTTGGCACATTTAGGCATCAAAAGTGGTTTTATTGGCGTCGTTGGGGATGATGACGAGGGGCACTATTTTGCTGACGATATGAAAAAGGCAGGTATCGTACCGCATTTGTTTACTAGTACTCATAAAAGCGGCGTTGCTGTTGCTTTTGTAAGTCCTGACTCCGAACGTACTTTTGCAACCTTTTTAGGTGCTGCCATAGAACTTAATGATGCCCAACTAGATGATAAACTATTGGAGGTATATGACCTCATCTATATAGAGGGCTATTTGGTTCAAAATTATGACTTGATAAAAAATATGATGCTCAAAGCTAAAGCAAAGGGCTTAAAAATAGCACTTGACCTAGCGAGCTATAATATTGTAGAAGCTCATCTTGACTTTATCAAACATTTGGTGGAAGATTATGTGGATATTGTTTTTGCCAATGAAGAGGAGGCTAAAGCCTATACCGGAAAAACACCGCGTGAAGCACTTGATATTCTGGCAGAGCATACCGAAATTGCCATAGTAAAAACAGGACCTAAGGGCTCCATAATCAAACATAACAATAAGGTTTATTATGCCCAAAGCCTTGGCCGTAAATGTATTGACTCAACCGGTGCCGGCGATTTATATGCGGCAGGGTTTTTATATGGTCTTGTTAACAAACTACCCGTTGATGTTTGTGGTAAAATTGGTTCAATCGTATCCGGCCATGTTATTGAAGTTATTGGCAGTAAAATTGACACCGAGAAATGGGTGGACATAAAAAAAATGATTAAACCGCTTATAACAAACAGTTAAAAAAAAGTAAAACTATTTACTGAATTTATCCAAATATTGTAATTTTTGAATTTGATGAATACCTGAATCAAATTCTTATTTAATGCATAATCGAGATTTTCACAATGTCAGCCGATTATCATACTAAACGCATGAACAAAGCGAATTGTATGTATGTATTGATATTTCAAGTTGACATTATTTCAAAAAGCTATTTTATGTAAAACTTCAAATCCTAAAACATAGTTTTGATTAAACTACAGATTATTTTAAGATATTAAAAAAAGTTAAATTTTTAATATCTTAAAAAATAAATATGCTATTAAAGTATCTTTGCAAACACTTTTTAAAACATATAATTATGTGCCGAAAAAGTAAAACCCAAAAATTTTTCAGAAAGTAAACAACTAAACTATGGACTATGAAAATATTAATTTTATGTACTGGAAACAGTTGTCGTAGCCAGATGGCACATGGTTTTCTCCAATTTTTTGACTCAAAATTAAGGGTTAAATCTGCAGGCACAGATGCCACTGGGACACTTAACAAAAAAGCTGTTGAGGTAATGCAGGAAGTCGGTATTGACATAAGCCATCACAGCTCTGATTCTGTTGAGAAATACCTTGGTGAGGTATGGGACTATGTCATAACTGTTTGTGGTGGTGCAAACGAAAACTGCCCAAGCTTTACAGGTAAAGTGAAAGAACGCATTCATATAGGTTTCGATGATCCTACGTATGCAAAAGGGTCTGATGATTTTATTGAAAGCGAATACAGAAGGGTAAGAGATGAAATTCGAGTGGCATTTTATCAATTTTATTCAGAAAAAATAAAACAAGGGTAAGATTAAGCAAGAAAAAAAAATGGGCCTTTTTGAAAAATACCTAAGTGTCTGGGTAGGGCTGGGCATAATAGCCGGAGTTACTATCGGTCACTTTGCCGGCAATAGCATGCAAGTTATCAGCGATTTGGAAATTTCCGGTGTTAATATCCCTGTAGCCATACTTATATGGCTAATGATTTATCCAATGATGGTACAGATAGATTTCAGTAGTATCAAAAATATCGGCAAACGCCCCAGAGGTATTGTATGGACAATTGTAATAAACTGGCTTATAAAGCCATTTACCATGGCATTTTTTGCATGGTTATTTTTTTCTAAACTTTATCAAGCATGGATTGACCCAGCACTTGCAGGAGAATACATAGCCGGCGCCATCATATTGGGAGCTGCCCCTTGTACTGCCATGGTTTTTGTTTGGTCATACCTTACTAACGGCGACCCTAACTACACATTGGTGCAGGTATCAGTAAACGATTTAATCATTTTGGTTGCTTTTGTTCCTATTGTTGGTTTGTTACTGGGTATTACTGATGTTAGTATCCCTTACAATACTTTAATAGCCAGTGTGGTTTTCTTTGTTGTAGTACCTCTTATAGCAGGTATAATCACACAACGCATTATTATGAAAACCCTCGGTAGTCATTGGTTTAAAAATGTATTCCTCCCTAAGCTAAAACCAATTAGTATTATTGCCTTGTTAATTACCTTGGTATTGCTTTTTGCTTTTCAGGGGCAAAACATTCTTAACAATCCTCTTATAATACTTTTGGCAGCTATACCACTTGCCATCCAAACCTATTTTATTTTCTTTTTAGCCTGGTATGGAGGCAAAAAGCTTAAGTTAAAGCATCCGATTTGTGCGCCGGCATCTTTGATAGGAGCCAGTAATTTCTTCGAACTGGCTGTTGCTGTAGCCATTGCCCTTTTTGGCTTACAATCTCCTGCTGCATTGGTGACCGTTGTTGGCGTTCTTGTAGAGGTCCCACTGATGCTGTCGTTGGTAGCTTTTGTAAACAGAAGAAAATATTGAACGGTCGGACACTTTCATCCCTGTTGAAAATGAGTATTCCATACTGAGTATGCCACAAAAAAAAACGTCAGGATGGTAAACCCTGACGTTTTTTTTATTAAAATTGTTTTATGAATTATCAGAAAACGCCTTGATCCATCATAGCCTGAGCTACTTTCATAAAGCCGGCAATGTTAGCACCATTCACATAGTTTACATATCCGTCTTCTTCTTTGCCATACTTAACACAGGCATCATGAATATTAATCATAATTTGACGAAGTCTTTCTTCAACTTCTTCTTCGGACCAGTTAAGTTTCATGGCATTTTGAGTTTGTTCTAAGCCGGAAGTTGATACACCGCCTGCATTTGCTGCTTTACCTGGGCCGTATAAAATTTTGTTTTCAAGGAAAATCTCAACAGCTTCGGGTGTACAAGGCATGTTAGCGCCTTCAGATACACACATACAGCCATTATGAACAAGCATTTTTGCATCTTCAGCGTTCAACTCATTTTGGATAGCACATGGCAAAGCAATATCGCATTTAACTTCCCAGGGTCTTTTACCTTGATGGAATTGAGCATTGGGGAACTCGTAAGAGTAAGGTTTCACAATATCATTATTGGAAGCTCTTAATTCTAACAAGTAGTCAATTTTTTCGCCACTTATGCCATCAGGATCATAAATATAGCCGTCAGGTCCAGAAATTGTTATCACTTTGGCTCCCAATTGTGTAGCTTTAATAGCTGATCCCCAGGAAACATTACCAAATCCGGAAATAGCTACTGTTTTTCCTGATAAGCTTTCGCCACGTGTTTTGAGCATTTCCTGAGCAAAATACACATTACCAAAACCAGTGGCCTCAGGGCGAATTAAGCTACCACCCCATGTGCGACCTTTTCCGGTAAAAACGCCATGATGTTCACGAATAATTTTTTTGTACATGCCAAAAAGATAACCTATCTCTCTGCCGCCAACACCGATATCGCCTGCAGGAATATCCATATCAGGACCGATATACTTGTAGAGTTCTGTCATAAGTGCCTGACAGAAACGCATTATTTCATTGGGCGATTTGCCCTTAGGGTCAAAATCAGAGCCGCCTTTGGCGCCACCCATAGGCAATGTAGTCAAACTGTTTTTGAAAATTTGTTCAAAACCTAAAAACTTCAAAGAACTAAGACTTACACTGGGGTGAAAACGCATACCACCTTTGTATGGGCCAATAGCATTGTTAAACTGAACTCTGAATGCACGATTCACATGCACATTACCCTTGTCATCAACCCATTGAACCTTAAATGTTATAACCCTGTCGGGTTCTACAATCCTGTCGATTATATTAGCTGCTTCAAACTGAGGATTCTCGTTTACGACATCTTCTATCGACTCTAACACTTCTCTTACTGCTTGCAAGTATTCCTGCTCCCCAGGATTCTTTTGCTCAAGCTTTTGCATAATTTTTTCTACGTTCATAGCAAAAATTTTTAATACGTTTATAAAATGTTTATATTATGAAATTCCAAAAGTAACATTATTTTTTTCAAAAACATGATTACTTTGCAAATGTAATTTTTTATTTTAATAAAACAACAATTAAGTTATTTACTTATAATAAAATTAAGTTATTTACTTATTTTTTAACTGGAAATAAAACAGATAGCATAAGTAAATCATCCATTTTAATAATTATTCAACAGTTGAATATAGTATATTAATATTAAATTTTATTTTTGCTTCATCTTTTTTTATCAATTAAGTTAGAAAAAACACAATCGAATCATGCGCATACAAAGAGTTATTAGTAAAAAAGGCCAAAGGGCAGAGAATGAACCCGTTGACTTAAGTCATTTAGACAATTTAATAAGTAAGTACAAAAACAAAAAAGGCAACTTAATACCATTGCTTCAAGGGACCCAAGAGATTTTTGGGTACATCCCTCATGAAGCCTTTAATAAAATTGCCGAAGAAACAGGCCTTAAACGTAGTGACATGTTTGGTGTGGCTACGTTTTATGCTCAGTTCCGCTTAATGCCGGTTGGCAAGCATATTATTAAAATGTGTCATGGAACGGCCTGTCATGTACTCAATGTAACTGCCGTCACTGAATCACTTCTCGACTATTTAGAAATTAAAGATGGCGAAACAACCTCAGATAAGCTTTTCACACTCGAAGCCGTGGCATGTGTTGGTTGCTGCTCTTTAGCCCCTGTCATGATGATTGGCGAAGAGACCTATGGCAAACTCAACCCAAAAGAAGCCTTGAAAATCGTTAAAGGCATAAAGAGAAACGAAACCCTTGAAAATAAATCATAATTATTCAAAAACACCTTTACAGCAAATGAGTAAAACAAAAGTAATAGTAGGCTTGGGAAGTTGTGGTCTGGCTGCCGGAGCCGCCAAAACTTACGATGCCCTTGACAAAATTAAAACAGCTGATAACCTTGATTTCGAGTTAGCAAAAACCAGTTGTATAGGCATGTGCTTCAGAGAACCCCTCGTCGAAATAAAAGACGAGAGCGGCTCTTATATATATGGTGAAGTGACGCCGGATAGAGCAGATGAAATTATTGAAAAACATATCAAACAGTTTTCTCCTATTCACGACTATGTCGTTCAAAGCGATGTTTTCGAAGCCAGAGATAATGCTTTTTATGAAGGACAAGTAAAAATTGCACTTCGTAACTGCGGCTATATGGATCCCGAAAATATTGAAGAATATGAAACCAGAGATGGCTATAAAGCTATTAAAAAGATTATTGACAATAAAATGTCGCCCGAGGATGTCATTCAGGAAGTCCTCGATTCAGGAATTCGCGGTCGTGGTGGCGGGGGCTTCCCAACAGGACTAAAGTGGCGTTTTGCAAAAAACAGTGAAGCTTCTCAAAAATATGTCATCTGTAATGCCGACGAAGGCGACCCCGGTGCTTTTATGGACAGGTCTATTCTGGAAGGCGACCCACATAGTGTTTTAGAAGGCATGCTTATTTGCGGTTATGCTATAGAGGCTAATGCTGCTTATATTTATTGCCGCGCGGAATATCCTCTGGCAATCAAAAGATTGAATATTGCCATAAAACAAGCCACAGAAAAAGGCTACCTCGGCAAAAATATTTTCGGAGCAAATGGTTTTGACTTTGAAATATTTATTAAAGAAGGTGCCGGCGCATTTGTTTGTGGCGAAGAAACAGCTCTTATAGCTTCCATTGAAGGTGAAAGAGGTATGCCAAGACGCAGACCTCCTTTTCCGGCAGAAAAAGGCTTGTGGAAAAGCCCTACCAACATAAATAATGTGGAAACTTTTGCCAATGTACCATGGATTATTTATCAAGGTGCAAGTTCTTATAACCGTTACGGTACAGAGAAAAGCAAAGGCACCAAAGTGTTTGCCCTTACAGGAACTATCAACAACGGCGGACTGGTAGAAGTGCCAATGGGCATGACTATCAAAGATGTTATTTTTAAGCTGGGAGGCGGGATCAAAGATGACAAAAAATTTAAAGCTGTTCAGTTGGGTGGCCCCTCCGGTGGATGCATTCCCGAACATCTCTCGGAAACAATTGTCGATTTTGACTCCGTAAACGCTACAGGAGCTATTATGGGTTCCGGTGGTATGGTCGTCATGGATGAATCAACATGTGTTGTTGACATAGCGCGCTTCTTCCTTGATTTCACACAAAAAGAGTCTTGTGGCAAGTGTACTTTTTGCCGTATAGGCACCAAACGCATGCTCGAAATTCTTACGCGTATCACAGAAGGAGAAGGTAAAGACGGTGATATTGAAGCCCTTGAAGATTTGTCGCACCAGATAAAAGACAGCTCTTTGTGTGGACTGGGTCAAACAGCACCTAACCCTGTGCTTACTACTATAAAGTATTTCAAAGATGAATACGAAGCCCATATAAGAGACAAAAAATGCCCCGCACTCACATGCAAAAAATTGCTCTCATACAAAGTCATTGAAGACAAGTGCACCGGCTGTACCGTTTGCGCTAAAGCCTGTCCCGTTGATGCCATAAGCGGTGAAAGGAAAGAACTGCACCATATAGATATGAGTATTTGTACCAGCTGCGGGCTGTGCTTTACCAAGTGTAATTTCGATGCTATAGAAGTTTATTAAAAATAACAACAGAAAACAAAACAGATATATCAAAAAAAATGAATACATTAAACGTCATCCTTAACGATAAAATTACCCAGGCCCATGCAGGTGAAAGCATTCTGGAACTTTGTAAAAGAAACGGCATAGAGATACCCACCCTTTGCCACGACGACAGGCTGGAGCCTTTTTCTTCCTGCTATGTATGTGTCGTAGAAGTAGAGGGCATGCGCGGTCTTCAACCATCATGCTCTACAAAAGTAACAGAGGGCATGAAAATTTATACCGACAATGAGAAGGTACATAAATCACGCAAAGCCTCATTAGATCTTTTACTAAGCAACCACTACGCCGACTGTGTCGCCCCCTGCAAGGAAACCTGCCCTGCCGGTGTCGATGTGCAAGGATATATAGCGCTTATCAGTAAAGGCTTATACTCAGAAGCTGTCAAGCTTATAAAGGAAACCAATCCGCTGCCGGCTATTTGTGGCAGGGTGTGTGTCCGCCCCTGTGAGGTGGCCTGCCGCCGTAACCTTGTTGACGGACTGGGCGTGGGCATCGACTACCTGAAAAGATATGCCTCTGATATAGACTTGTCATCACCCGAAAAATTCGTTCCGGAAATAAAACCTGCCACTAACAAAAAAGTAGCCGTTATTGGTGCCGGCCCCGGCGGCCTTACTGCAGCCTACTATCTTGCCTTAGAAGGGCATCAGGCAGAAATATTTGAAGCCCTCCCACACCCCGGCGGCATGCTGCGCTACGGCATACCTCCCTACAGGCTCCCTAATGAAATCATTAACGAAGAAGTTAAAAACATAACTGACCTTGGCGTAAAAATCAATTACAACAAAAAGCTGGGAGACAATTTCAGCTATAAAGAAATAAAAGAAAACTTCGATGCCACTGTTATCACTATTGGCTCACAAATTGGGACAGGCATAGGTTGCGAAAACGATGACGCAGACAATATTTTCTCCGGTATAGACTTTCTTGGTAATATGGAGAAGACAGGGCAAAAATTTGATTTCAGCGGCAAGCGTGTAGCTGTCATCGGAGGAGGTAATACCGCGATGGACTGCTGCCGTACCGCTATGCGCTGTGGTGCCGAAGAGGTGTACGTTATTTACAGACGTACCGAAAAGGAAATGCCGGCCAATCCCATTGAAATTCATGAGTCTAAAATAGAAGGTATCAAGTACATGTTTCTAACAGCGCCTGCAAAAGTTATCAAAAACGAAGACGGCACCCTCCAAAAACTGGTATGTTTTAAAATGGAACTTGGCGAACCTGATGCCTCAGGGAGAAGAAGACCCGTTAAAATTGACAACTCAGAATTTGAAATAGAACTGGACTATATCTTAGCAGCCATTGGCCAAAAAACCAATGTCAATTTTATTGAGGATATCAACAGCCATGCTGGCCAGGAATTTGTGCTTAATAAATGGGGTGATATTGATGCCCATGCGGAGACACTGCAAACATCTATACCCTCTGTTTTTGCTGCGGGCGATGCTGTAACAGGACCTGCCACACTTATAGAAGCTATTGCTCAAGGCCGAAAAGCTGCCAAAAGCACACACCAATTTATTATGGGACTTCCCTTTGAGCCGGAGGCTACGGAATTTTTAAGCCTCAAAGATAATTTCGAAGAGCAGAAGGAAGACGATTACAAAGAAAGCTTTGTACACCTGGAAAGAAAAGAAATGCCCGTTCTCGATGCCGAGGCCCGTCATAACTTCAATGAAGTGGAACTTGGCTACAGCGAAGAGATGGCCACAGAAGAAACAGCCCGCTGCCTTGAGTGTGGTTGTACGGCCTACTTCGACTGCGAGTTGAAAAAACATGCCACCACATACAATGCCGAACAAAAACGCTACGAGGGTACTTATAAAAAATACGAAGTTGATTTTGCGCATCCGTTTATTGAAATTGATAATAACAAATGCGTTTTGTGCTCCCGTTGTATCAGAATTTGTAAGGATGTTGTGAGTGCCAACGCCCTGGGTCTTATAAACAGAGGCTTTGATACATACGTGGCCCCCAGTATGGGCAATAAGCTGGCAGACACCACCTGCGAATCCTGCGGCATGTGTATAAGCACCTGCCCCACTGCGGCGCTGTCGGAGAATGTCCCATTCAAACCGGGCCCCGTTAAAACTGAATCTTTCCAAACAATATGTAACTTTTGCAGCATCGGCTGTGAGGTGGAATTACACCACGTGAAAGGTTTTTACACCGCTGCCAAAGGTCATAAAGGAATGATTAACAAAGACGGTAATATCTGCAAGTATCCAAAGTTTGGTTATAACTTCCTTAACAAAGAGCGCATTACAAAACCCATGCGAAAAGTTAACGGCAAGTTTGAGGAGCTTACTTTTGAAGAAGCTTACAACATCATACAGGAAAAAATCGGTCAAAGCCCTGCCGATAAAAATGCTGTTTTTGCTGGTGGCAGACTTACTAATGAAGAGTTGTACCTTATCCAAAAATGGACACGCACAGCGCTAAAAACTAACAACATCAGTAGTTTTTATAACTGGAAAGAAGACACAGCCACCTATGCAGACTTTAACAACGGAGCTACACCTCTTGATGATATAGAGCAGGCTTCAAAAATTGTATTGCTGGCTTCTGAAATAAACAACGAAAATGCTGTTGCGGGTTTTATGATTAACAATGCTGTTAACCACAACAATGCAGAGCTTTGTGTTATTGACGAGAACCCCAACAATAGCATGTTCAAAAAGGCTCATAAGGCGCATCAGGTGAAATCTAACTATTATTTTGTAAAAGCCCTGAACCACTATTTTATCAACAACAGCTTACACAACAATATTTTTGTCAATGCCAACTGCGAAGGCTTTTCAGCTTATAAAGAAGCGGTTCTCAAAGAAGACTTTAACCTCTTACTTTCTAAAGCCGGCGTGTCATTGGAAGAACTTAAAAATTTTGCTGATGACTATAACCATACGCACCATGCTGTGATATTGTATGCCGAGAAGAACTCAGATATGGCTTTGGCACAGGAGATATACAACTTAAGCCTGATTACGGGCAAAAGAGGCAAGCGCAGCAGTGGTGTTATTACCCTTAAAGAGAAAAACAATGCACAGGGTCTTTTGGACATGGGTGTAACAGCCGCACGTACAGTAGCTACCCTTACTATTGACAATACAGAAACGCAATCGCTTCTTAAAACCGTTTGGGGCACAGATACCCTGCCCGAAAAAGTAAATGAGCCGGCCACGCTTTTGGAAAATAAGGATATTGACAACCTCTTTATCTTCGGAGAAGACCCGCTGGGATGTGCCAAAAATAAAGAAGCTTTCAACGACCTTACAGCCGGTGCGGCATTTATGGTTGTACAAGATGTTTACATGAGTGCCACCGCTGAACAAGCCGACCTGATATTGCCGGCATCCCTGCATTTCGAAATAGGGGGAAGCTTTACCAATACCCACAGGGCTATACAAAAATTTGAAGCTGCACAAAAAAGCAAAGTAGAACAAAACAGCTACCAACAGCTGACCGCCCTTTTAAATAAAGCAGGCGTAAAACATAACGTAACAACACCGGACGACATATTTAGCGAATATTCACGCTTTTTTGAAAAGTACGAGAAGCCTTTGTTCCATTTCGTACATTCGGAAAAAGCAACCAGCAAAAAAGCTTTCAGCCATGGCTGTGATAGTTTAACAAAAGCTTTCGACAAAGATTTTGAAGAAAAAATGGCTGCTGCAAAAGAATAATAAATTTAAAAAATAGAATTATGAACTTTGATAACGTAAATGATATTCTTGAATTTGCTATGGAGCAAGAACAAGGCGCTGTTGATTTTTACCTCGACTTAGCCAAAAAGTCTAACAACAAGGAAATGAAAGCTGTTTTTGAGGCTTTTGCCCACGAGGAAGTTGGCCATAAAGCACGGCTTAAAGAAATCCAGCACACACAAATTAATGATTTGGAAACAGAAAATATTTCCGACCTGAAAGTGTCTGATTATGTGGTTAAGGCAAAGCCCCATGAAAACATGACTTATGAGGAGGCTCTTGTGCTGGCCATGAATAAAGAAAAAGCCGCTTTTAAGCTTTACAGCACCCTGGCAGAGCGCATCAACAATCCGGAACTAAAAAAAGTTTTTCAAGCCCTGGCCATAGAAGAATCCAAACACAAGCTGCGCTTCGAATTGGAGTATGATGATTATGTGATGCGGGAAAATTAAAAAACCCAACAAAGAGCTCCTTTCCCCTATCAACCCCTTAACTGATTAAGGCATTTTTGCTTTGGCTTATTTTGTATTTATATAACAAAAATATGCCACTCTCTAGATATATTCCTGATTTTATCAAAAAATGATAATTCTTGTGGGATTAATTCATATTTTTGCATCTAAACCTTTAATCAAACTTTAAATAGTAATATGTCGGCACGAAACACATTGAAAATATCTTTCATACTTTTGTTATTTGGTATTTCTGCTTTATCAAAGGCGCAGAATATTTCAAATATTCACAATGAACTTGACAGCATACGACTTGTGAAATGCCCACAGGCTTCATTTTCGTTTTGGGCAGAATCCATTAACGACTCATTAACAAATTACACTGCTGCCGATTCTTTATGGCCAACCGCAAGTGCCATAAAGCTATTTATTTTACCGGCTTTTTATCAGGAATTTAAGTCAATATGGAACTCTTCTCCAGACCAGTTAGATTCAATATTAGATTTTCAACCGCCTTATCAGAAGCCGCTAAATATGTTTAGTGACAGCCAAATAACTGTTATCGGCAGCGTTTTATCAGGCTTTACGTATAAGCAAATTGCAGAGGGTATGATGGGCAAAGGAAGTTTGGGCAATGCCAGTTATAATGCCTGTGCCAATATTGCCATCTTTTTACTCGGTGGTCCTTCAGCGACAACCTCCCGTATACACAGCCTGCACCCTGACTTATCGGGCCTTCGCATTGGCCGTTATATGCTGGAACCCCGAACAGATTCTACAGATAACATTAACAGGATGGAGGATTTTGCCACACTGGTACGAATGTTTCATTACCAAAACATTCCAATACTTCAGGCCGCAGATTATCCGGAAATATATGACTGTATCTGGAGCGGCACTTATAATGGATATACATATTATCAAAAAAGTGGAGGTTTGACATCCGCCCCGTCTCTCAGAAGCAGGGTTGGCTTTATTATAAACGGTCAAAACACCCTGATTTATGCTTTAAACTTAGTGGCCTTCAATGGTACAAGTCAGAATTTTGCAGAAGCAAGAACAGAAATGACCTTGCTGCTTAGAGACAAATTGCTGGAAACCTTTCCGGTATCATCTGATAACATTTTAGTTGAGCCAGAAATAACCATATTCCCAAACCCGGCATACGACAATCTGTACATCAAAACAAAAGATGATGTTTTAATGACCACTATTTATAATCCATTGGGGGAGATAGTGCTTGTAGAATGCAAGCATCCGATAGATATAAGCTCCCTTTCATCTGGTATTTATATTGCTAAAGTCACTACTCGAAACAACATAACAGTATCTTTAAGGTTTATAAAAGAATAATACCCAATTTTTTTCCTGTTTTCCGGATTGAATTTTTAATAAAACGCTCATCATCTTAATTATCTGTTTGTTGCAAAAAGAATCTTTGAAAAACGGGTGTCCCATTACACAAAACAGGATAGGAGTAAAAATTCAGTTCAAAATTGCTGATTTTTGAACCTTAATGAATATATTTGTGAGCTATAAAATCAAAGCATGAATAATAAGGCAGCTTTGCATTATACTATTGAAAATTACGAACTAAAGTTTTATGAAGATACTTTGTATTTTTTATAGTCAAACCGGGCAGTTGACAAAAATCTTAGAAAACATGCTCAGTTCTTTTAAGGGGCACGATCTGGATGTTATAGAGCTTCAAGCTATAAACCCTTACCCATTTCCCTGGACGGCTCATAGTTTTTTTAATGAGATGCCGGAAACTGTTCTTGAGAAGCCCATTGCACTAAAAAAAATCAACTTCAAGCATACCTCATACGACTTGGTAATTATGGGCTATCAACCTTGGTTTCTGTCACCCTCCCCTCCTGTAACAAGTCTGCTCGATGATTCAAATTTTAAATCTTTGATAAAAGATACTGATATCATAACTGTAATAGGTGCACGTAACATGTGGATTAATGCACAAAAAAGCATCCACACCAAGCTTAATAATGCAGGTGCAAAGCTCATTGCCAATATCCCCCTGATTGACACTAACAACAACTATGTAAGTGCCATTACCATACTTTACTGGATGTTAAGCGGGAAAAAGAAACGGCTTTTGGGCATCTTTCCGGAACCTGGCATTCCTGCTAATGAAATGCTGAAAGCTGCTACAGCCGGACATATTATTCATGAAGGTCTTCAAAAGAAAAGCTTTGAAAGCTTACAGCAAAAAATTGTAAAAGAATTGCAGATCAACATTCCAAGCAGCATTCTTTTTATCGAAAAGCGGGCCAAAAGAATCTTTTTAATATGGGCTAAGCTCATACACTCTAAAAAAGCTAAAACCAGAAAAGCGCTGATAGTTCTATTCCAATATTACCTGTTTTTTGCCTTGTTTATTGTGGCTCCAATACTATTAACTGTATATAAACTGATTTTTTACCCCTTTTTGTTTAAACGCATCAAAAAAGAAAAACAAAAGATCTTAAATATTAAATAGCAGTTTTTGGAATTGGTTAGAATTTTAAGATTCTTCAATAATAACACTTACACTGTCGTTAATATGAAGTCCCAGCAAGCTGGCAGCTTTGCCCCTGTTAATAGCGATTTCAAGATAGCCTGTGGTACTGAAAAGAGCCAGCATATCACCCTCTTCCACATCACTGTATGAGGTTGATATTTTACTTATCACATAAGTACTTCCTCTGAATTTTATTTCAAAAGGCTTCTTTTTAACATACTCCCTAAAGAGGTTGTATTCCAGATTGGTAATTACATTTTCGTATCTGTCAACATAAATGACGTTGCCTTTGATGATACCATTTACGTAAACCGGCTTTATCAATTCTTTCTCAATAAGTTTAGCTTTAGGTGTCCCTAAATCCTGAAGGTTTTTATTTTTGAGAATATGCACTGCTGCTTTTACAAAAATATCACGTGTTGAAAAGGTAAAATAATTGGAATCCTGATGCATGTCAATTTCAACAATATCCTGAGGAGCGTCATTAAAAATCAATGAAAATATGCCATTATCCGTGCCAATAAAAAAATGCCCGTTGTATTTAATCGCTACATGCACATGTTCTAAAGTAGCCTCGGTATTGATACCCACAATATGCACTGTGCCTTCTGGAAAGAATGTGTAAGAATTACGCACAACAAAAGAAGCCGAAATAATATCGTAGGCCTCCAACGCATGCGTTATGTCAACTATTTGTGCATCAGGTATTTGCCTCATTATACTACCCTTAACTACTGCCAAATAATGATCTTTTAACCCCCAGTCGCTTGTTAGTGTAATTATAGGCATATATTCAAAAAAATATAATTATTTTTGTGGAGTTCAAAAGTAATAAATAATTAAAAAATAACAGAAAGCTTCTAAAATTTTTATTTATGGCCTTAGAAAAAACTTTGTTATTAGAAGGCATTAACCCTTTAGACTTTTTTGGAGTCAACAACATCCATCTTGATATTATTCAAGAGTCATTTCCCAAGCTACGTATGGTTGCTCGTGACAACATCATAAAAATCACCGGTGACCCTAAGGACATGTTAAATTTTGAAGAAAAGTTTAACATAATTGTGTCTAAGATAGAAAAATTTGGTTTTATAAATGAGAGTGACTTAAAAAGAATACTTGATAATTCAGAAGCTTCTGAATATGCAAATACTGAACTTAATGGTGAAACGCTGGTTCATGGCAGAGGCGGTATAGTTATCAAAGCGCGTACACCCAATCAAAAAAAAATGGTAGAAGCTGTCAGTAAAAATGACATGCTTATAGCTATAGGTCCTGCAGGAACCGGTAAAACATACACAGCTGTTGCGATGGCTGTTAATGCACTGAAAAATAAAAAAGTGCGTAAAATAATCCTCACACGTCCTGCTGTTGAAGCCGGCGAAAATTTAGGCTTTTTACCTGGCGATCTGAAAGACAAGCTCGACCCTTACTTACAACCCCTCTATGATGCCTTACATGATATGATACCGGCTCAAAAGCTGGCCTCTTTTATTGAGGACAGAACCATAGAAATAGCACCATTGGCATTCATGCGAGGACGTACACTCGATTATGCCTTTGTTATTCTGGACGAAGCTCAAAATGCTACAGAAGGACAGCTTAAAATGTTCCTTACGCGTATGGGAAAATCAGCTAAATTTGTTCTTACAGGCGATATTACGCAAATTGACCTCCCTAAAAATCAACCTTCCGGTCTTATTAAAGCCCAACATATTTTGAAAAAAATCAAAGAAATACAGTTTATCTATCTTAATGAAAGCGATGTAGTTAGGCACCACTTAGTCACGAAGATAATCAATGCTTATAATAATGAACAATGACACCTTTTTTTCAAAGAGGTGTAAAAAGCATGCGCTATTAAAAAAAATCGTATTTTTGAATAAACATTAAATTAACATTATGACTTCAAAACAATTACCTTTTGGTCTAAACAAGCTATGTTTAATGCTTGTACTGTCAATCAGCATTTTTATCTTTTCATGTGACAAAGAAGAAAGTACCCCCTCCAATCCAATGATACCGGGTGGTGGAGATGTTGCATTAAGGCATTATGATGCTTCAGCAGCAATAGGTGACGTTATTTCTATCGTTGTTGATGAAAACAAAAACACCATCTCTTATGACAATATCACCACTGGAGAAACAGGCAAAATACCTTTTGTCAGAGTTAATGCAGGTGTTATGAGAGGGGCGTTAAGAATTGTGATTGATAATGAGGACTTTTATTTGTTGGAAATTCCAAACCAATTAATCATGACATATTTGCCTGTTGGTGCAAATATTGAAATGGTGGTGGGGGTAAAATCCAGTAATTATACCCCGGGCGACCATGTTGGCTCCTGGATTTTCTTTGGTTATGAACCCCACCCTAATGACGAGAACTACTGGGGCTTTACCAATGTTTACGACAACGGACGTTATGATTTAGATATCTGGAATTTTTCGGGTCAAGTAGTGCATACGGAAACAGGCGACTGGGAAATGGATTCTATAAACCCAAGCATCATTTACAGTATGCCTGATGGGACAACAGATATTGGAACCGAAACCATGTATGTGTTACCAGAAAAGTTAAGAATTTATGATTCAGGACCTCAAATGGGTATGGGAATTGGTCTTGCTGAGCCTGACCAGCCACTAACTATAAGCGATATAACAGGGAAATATGTGGCCTCATGGACAGGAGGTTATGGTAGTTTTGAAATAAAATCAGATGGTGTTATCAAACTTCAATTCTATGACGATGGTCAACTATATACTGATGAATATACTGATTTGAGAAGGACAACTCCGGCTGATGCCATTCATTTCAACAACACATTCTACTTTACTGATCACCTTATGCCTGGCTCCATACAAGATGTTTATGTTATTATGCTTCCCGGTGATGCTTTCTTAGCAGTGTATTATGATCCATACAAAGGCATGCTCACATCTATGGCTGTAAGAGTTGACAGGTAGTTTTTTTCCTAATTTGTATTACACTTTAACTGGTCTTAACTGCTGAGTAGAAAGTTGCTATTCGGCGCCATTACTCACAGGCAGTGCCTATTCTTAGATATTAGTTTTCAATTACTTTAAAGCTTCTGTTTTTGAAGCATAAAAATCTCTGTCGTAGCGGAAAAAGCTGTTGGCCTCATCAGAAATAATAGGCTTGTTGTCAACAATAAGTGCTGCAATATTTTTGCCGGCTCCCGGCCCGAGCATAAAGCCCTGCCCGCACATGCCTACAGCTAAAAATAGCCCTTTAAGGTTTGGTGCAAAATCAATAATGGGAACGCCATCAGGTGTCATGGGGTAGCAGCCGCGCCATATACGCCTGACAAGCAGATTTTTGAGGCGTGGAATGAGGTTTATCATGCGGTTGGCAATAATAGGCATAAATTCCGACTGTGACTCACGATCGGTGCCAATGAAAAGGTCTTTAGGAGTATAGCAAAAAATGATTTGCCCTTCGCCATTTTGGCCAAAATAGAAGTTTACCGTTTTGCCTTCCGGTCCGGGTCTGAGGTCAACTATAAGCGGAGCCAGAAAATGTTTTACCGGTGCTGAGATCCCTGCCTCATGTGTGTCGGGTATAACGGGAATATCCATCTCCAGTAAGGGGCCGTGTTCAGCGGCGTCGGCACCGGCTGCCAACACCACTATACCTGCGGCATATTTGTCCTTATCGGTAACAACGCCTGTAATGGTATCGCCCTCGCGCAGGTATCCTGTTACTTTTTCATTAAAGCGGAACTCGGCTCCATGACGCTGTGCCTCCCTCTGAAAGCCTATGGGCGCCAACAAAGTAGAAACCTGCCCGTCCTCAGGAGAATAGGTGCCACCCCTGAGACCTTCTTTATTAATACCCGGCACTATTTCTGCTACCTGTGCGGCATCCACCCAGTCAATATTCAACCCAAACTTCTTCTGTGTAGGTAATAAACTTTTGAGCATGTTTTCCATTTTCTCATCATACACAGGGAAACAATACCCTCCGGGTTTCCAGCCCATATCAAAACCATAAGTTTCCTGCCATGTCGTGAATATTTTAAGGCTTTCTATACAGGTTTGTATCTTCCCGGGATCGGAATGTGTGGCACGTACGCCACCTATGGCCGCTTTATTGTCTCCTTGTCCTGAGGCCGCACGCATTTCCAAAACAAGAACCTTTAATCCTTTTTGGGCTAAAAAGCAGGCTGTGGGTGTTCCTATACTACCTGCACCAATTATTATTGCATCGTATGTTTTCATTTCGATTTATTTTTATCTTTCTTATCATACTCTTTTTTAACAAAATCACCAAGATGCACTTCGGCTACGAGAGGTCTCACTGTAGGCATAGTGATTTCTTCCAATGGCACGCCCTCTTCTCTATATACCCTCATGATGAGGTCTGTGCATGTTTTGCCGCCACAACCGCCCATGCCAATTCTTACCAAAGCTTTCATCTGGTTGATGTCTCTGACGCCGTTTCTAATTTCTCTTACTATTTCACTTTTACGCACCCTTTCGCAGCGGCAGATGATTGGATCTGTTTCCGGTTCTACTTCATGCTCAGGCTGTTCACCCTGGTAAACATCTCTTATGTGGAAGCCTGCAACTTTGAGTTTCTCACTGTCAGGCACTTCAACGAGCAAGAGCTTCCTGCGGTCTTGCGATGGTCTGTCCTTTACGGCAATCACTTTACCGGTGCCCACCTCTTCTCCCTCAAGGTCAGTAGTCACGACTTCTTTGCCCAGAGGCACGGATTCATTAACAAACTCATAAGGCAACATAACCAATGCTTTTTCGCCTTCAGGGTCATAGTCGTTATACACAAGCGTGATAGCCAGTCCCGGGCAGGCTCTTACACAAGAAGCACAGCCCAGGCATAAACCTTCGTATTCGGGTAGAGACAATATGTTGTCTTTCATGGAGATGAGGTGCTTGGGGCAGGAGCCAACGCAAGGGTCGCATGGTATTTCCTGCACACAACGAATGACTGGAAATACTTTAGCCTTTTCATCTTTAGGTTTAAACTCGGCAAAGGAGCTGGAGTGGTGCTTTAAAATATCGCCAAAAGACTCCCAGTTTGAAGGAATAACCACATTGATACCCATGTCGCGTGCTATTTGCCGTCCTGTTATTTTCCCTGAAAAGATAGCCGCTGATGCTTCGGCAATTTCTTTGGCATCGCCGGCAGAATAGACATCCATACCATACATTTGCGCTTTGACCAGAAATTCATTCACAGGTGATAAGCCAACGGCTACGAGTACGGTGTCCACTTCAAAAGTCCTTTCCGTTCCCTTTACAGGGCGGAAGTTTTCATCTATTTGTGCTATGGTAACACTTTCGACTGTTTCTTTTCCCTCTGCTTTAAGGACAGTGTGCGAAGTCCATACCGGTACGCCCAGTCTCTTTATTTTATCTTCGTGCACCTTATAACCACCGCAATAGGGCATGGCTTCAACAAGCCCGACGACATCTATGCCTACCTGAAGGGCGTGGTAGGCGCCTATCAGTCCAACGTTACCACCACCGATTACAAAAAGTTTTTCGGCACAACGTACCAAGTCTCTGTTTACCAAAGTCTGGAAAGCCCCTGCGCCATAAACACCGGGCAAGTCGGAGCCCGGAAATGCCAATCCTTTTTCTCTGGCTCCTGCAGCTATAAGTGTTTTCTCGGCTGACACGAGACGAAACTGCCCATTGGTAACAATCCCGAACTTTTTATCTACATAAACACCAACGACAGTAGAGTTTAACCATACTTTGACATTGGGCAACTTCTCTAGGGCATCGGTCATAATGTAACCGATGTCCATGCCACGTGTGCCTGCCCAGCAGTCAGAAACGGAGCCAAAGAAGTTATGCGTTTGCAAACTTAACTTGCCGCCCAGTTCTTGTTTGTCATCCACTATAAGCACCTCAACGCCTAACTGCCCCAATTCTGTTGCAGCAGCTATACCCGCTGGTCCGCCACCAATAATAAGTACGGGCACATGCACATCTTCTACTTCGGGCGATATGTCTGTCAGAGAGGCATCAACAAGTTCGGGCAGCCCTTCAACACTTTCTACCTTCATGCCGGGCTGTACAGGTATCATGCAAGATTTAACAGGTCTGCCATTGGCCACTACGGTACACTGCGAACACTGCCCGTTGACGCAGTAAATACCCTGCGCACCTTCATCTTTGTGATGATGCCCAAAGACTGTAATACCTGCGGCATAAAGGGCCGATGAGATAACTTCGCCCTGACGGGCTTTGAGTGTTTTCCCATTGAAAGTAAAATCAAGCTCCGGCCTTTCGAGTGAAGGCATTATGGGGTGAGAGCTTATGCGGTAATCTGTCTCTTCTCTATCTATTTCTGCTTCGACAGCTTTACTGAAAGCCATTGATATTTGCACATCCAAAACTTCCTGCCACCCACCTTTGCGTAAAACATAAGCAGCTCTTACAGCCTCTTTAAGGCTATTACAACGATACGTTTTATCTTTTTTGGCTGCTTCAATAATTTGCCGCCTCATTTTCATATCTACATTGAAAACAGGACTGCTGTCACCTGCCCCTTTTTCGCCACCTGCCATAACATTCAGCTCTATTACTTTTTGGTTAGGTGCAGGAACAGGCATGTTTTCAGATGACAAGACGTATATGTTTTCGGTAGCGCCTATTTGTTCCGGCGTGAATGCCGGCTTAACAGAGATACCTTTGGCATTGAGGAAACTCAGGGCTTCTTCAATGAGTCTTTTAACCGTTTGTGTGTCGCCTGTTAGCGATAGCAAACTGTCATATACCAGCGTGTATCCTAAGTACAAGACATCTTTAGCATTTTCATTAAAAAGTTGCTGGTATTTTTTATTCAGCAAAGGTTTTGCATCGTACTGCGTACGACTCCAGTTAAGAATCTCAATAACTCTGTCGAAGCCTGCTGCCTTGAAATTATGATTATGGCTTTTGAAGGGGTTAGTGAGGGTACTTTTGTTTAGTTCTTCTATTGCTATGTCGGGCCCTTCTTTCCCATATTCAGGAGAAATATACTGCACCATATTTTTTGACAAGCCACAATGTTCTAAGATATCATGAATATCTTTCAGTCGTTTTTCGGCCTGTGCACCGCCGGCACCGTAAGGGCAAGTAGCCTGGTCGCGGCACATCAAAGCAATGCTATCGGCTCCACGAGCAAGACATTCGAAAAGTAGCTCAGGGCTGACTTTACCTATACAAGGCACCAAAAATACATTTTCCTTTTCTGTTTTAGAGCGGGAACAAGCCAAAACAACTTTTTTGTTTTTAAGGTCTAGGGCGTCAATAGTTGAGGGCATATTATTAAGCGGTGGTAAAGGGGTCTGATTGATAGCACCGTTAGGGCAGGCACCCACACAAACACCACACCCCACACAGTCTGTTTTGCTTATCTCGGCAGCTGCCGTACCGTCTTTGAAAAGCGATACACATGGGATAGCAAAGGGGCAGGCTTCTTCACACAAGCCGCAAGCTGTACACTTGCTTTTATCCACTTCGCAAAGGGGAATACTGAACTCTTTGTTCCATATAGTGAGTTTGCCATCGTTGCGGGTTGTTTTGATAAAGGCCGTTGGGCAGACATAAGAACAGGCCAGACAGCCGGTGCAGTCGTCAGCTGTTTCATTGCCGGGCCCTACTTTTTTCTCAGTGCTTCTGTTAAGTCCGGCGATAGCGCTGGTGCTGAGATTTTGGCATGTCCTTAAACACATGCCGCAGTTGATGCAGTCGTCTGCATTTTCAGGTGTTGGGAAAGGTGTTGCATCAACACCATAGTAGCGTGCTATATTTTTAATGACTTCCGAATCGGGTGAGTTTGCTAGATACAACTTCAGCAAGGTCTGGCGGTTCGCCACAACTCTTTTTGAGTGTGTTGAGACATACATGCCGTCTTTCACGGGAAAGAGACACGAAGCCACCATTTTTGTCCAGTCGCCCGGTTTGCCTACCTCTACCATACACAAGCGGCACTCGCCGGCAGGAACCAGAGACTTATGGCTGCATAAGGTGGGTATTTCTATACCGGCACTTCGTAAAGCCTCCAGTAAATACACGTCTTTTTCGGCTTCTATAGTTCTTCCGTCAATTATCAGTTTTATTTTATCAGTCATTTCTTTATCTATTTAAATGCTTCATTTCATAATAATTACACCACTTTGATGGCGTCGAATTTACAAGTGCTTATGCAGATGCCACAACGGTCGCAGAGGGCGTTGTCTATATGATACATTTTTTTCTTTTCACCTGATATAGCTTTTTGCGGACAGGCTTTGGCACATACGCTGCACCCTGTGCAGTTATCAGTAATTGTATAAGTGATAAGGGCTTTGCAAACGCCTGCCGGGCATTTTTTGTCGTGGATATGGGCTTCGTACTCGTGGCGGAAGTGTTCGAGCGTACTTCTTACCGGATTGGAAGCTGATTTGCCAAGTCCACACAAGGCTGAGTCGTCGAGAACAACAAAAAGCTCTTCTATTTGAAGTAAGTCCTCGGGGCGCCCTTTGCCATCGCATATTCTTTGTAAAACGTCACTCATGGCAGCCAGCCCCAGGCGGCAAGCCGCGCATTTACCACAGGATTCGTGCAGCAAAAAGTTGGTAAAATAAAGTGCCACATCCACCATACAGGTGTCTTCATCCATTACTATCATTCCTCCGGAGCCCATCATAGAGCCTTCTTTTGTTAAAGAATCGAAATCCACCTGAAGGTCTAATTTATGCGCGGGCAAACAGCCCCCCGACGGGCCTCCTGTTTGCACAGCCTTGAATTTTTTATCATTCAAAATGCCACCGCAAATATCGTAAATAATAGAGCGCAATGTTGTTCCCATAGGAACTTCAACGAGTCCGGTGTTTTTCACCTTGCCAACAACAGAAAAAGCTTTGGTGCCTTTGCTTTTTTCTGTTCCTGATGAGGCAAACCAATGAGATCCTTTTTCAATTATCAAAGGCACATTGGCAAAAGTTTCAACATTGTTGAGCACTGTGGGCTGTTCGTACAGGCCTTTTTCTACAGATCTGACATATTTGGCTCTGGGCTCACCTATAAAACCGGCAATAGATTGCATAAGAGCTGTTGACTCCCCGCAAACGAAAGCGCCTGCACCGCGGTTTATCTGTATGTCAAAACAGAAATCCGTGCCTAATATATTGTCTCCCAGCAATCCAAAGGCACGTGCTGTTTGAAGTGCTTTGTAGAGTCTTTCAACAGCCAGAGGGTACTCTTCCCTTACATATATGTATCCTTTTTCGGCACCAATGGCATAGGCCCCAATGGTCATGCCTTCGATAACAGAAAAGGGGTCGCCTTCCATGATGCTGCGGTCCATAAAAGCACCTGGGTCGCCTTCATCGCCATTGCAGACAATGTATTTGGTGTCGCCTTCTGCATTGCGGCACGAGCGCCACTTAATGCCGGCAGGGAAACCACCACCGCCACAGCCGCGCAAACCGGATTTCTCTATCTCTTCAATAACACCTTCGGGGGTATGTTCAAAAAGGGCTTTGGCAAGTCCTTTGTAACCATTGTAGGAGATATAGTCGGTGATGCTTTCGGGATCTATGCGTATATTGTTTTTAAGGACATTGCGCTCTTGTAAAGCATAAAAGGGTATTTCCCTGTAGTCTTCTACGGCTATTTTTTTTACCGGGTCTTTAAAAAGCAAACGCTCTATAATTTCATTTTTAAGGACAGTTTTTTCAACAATCTCTACTATGTCTTTTTCTTTGACTTTAGTATAATATGTGCCCTCGGGATGAAAAACGACCAAGGGGCCTTTTTCGCAAAAGCCATGGCAACCTGTTTTTTTGATACCCAGCTTTACCGGCCTGTCAACCTGCTTTTCGTGAAGTATTTCTTGCAGTTTTTGTGCCACTTCTTTAGCGCCGTTAGCAATGCAGCCTGTGCCGGCACACACAAGAATGTGCGGTGTGTGGTGGGGTTCTTTTTTCAGAAGCTCTTCCCTGAATAAATCAAGATGAGAGGGGCTGTTAATTCTGTGATGGGGCACTTCAGTTTGTTCTTGATGTAAGGTCTCCTGCGCTGTTTCTTCTTCTTTACAGGCACAGCGTTCTTTTATGGCTCTCGACAGTTTTTTTAGGGTTAAGTCGCCATAATACTTGCCGTCAATAACAGCCACAGGCCCTAAGGCACAGGCGCCCACACAATTGACATTATTCACTGTTAGTTCGCCATCGGGAGTGGTTTGCCCCGGCTTTATACCAAGCTCTTTTGTTATCTGGTCGGCTATCATCCCTGAGCCCCTTACATGGCAAGCCGTTCCCTGGCAAATATCAACACGGTGTTTGCCCTGTGGGGTGAGATGGAAACAACTGTAAAAAGATATAACAGCATAAATATGACTTATGGGCACCTTGAGTGCCTTTGCTATTTGCTTTATACCATCAGAAGGTATATGTTTTAAAGCCGCCTGAACATCTTGCAAAACAGCTATTAGGCTGGCCTGTTCACATGGATATTTTTCCAGCACCTTTTTTATAAAAGCCAACTCATCAACTTTTTTGTTTTTTACTACTTCTGCCATAATGAATTTTTCAAATTAAAAAAAGTAAAACAATGTGATACAACGACTTAATTAATTTTAACGTAAAATGTCTCCCGTCGAAATATCGCCTGTGCAAAAGTAAAAATAAAACCCATTTTTCCAAATCCTTATTCAGTGAAAATCACGAGTTTTGCCAAAAATCAAAATCAAAAAGAATAATAGTTTGTTTTTTTTAATAAGATATCGATTTTTTTTTCTCAGCTATTGCAGTAATTAAATCAAATATTTTTATTTTTTTTCCAACTGATTGGTTAAGTTCGAAAAATTTTCGTTTCGCCAGTTTAAGATGCGTTTGAAGGTAAGAATTAGCCATATATTGAGCCATAAACAATTTATTTAAAGTCATTTATAGCAAAGAGCGAAGCCAATATCTTAGGAACAGTTTTTATTTTTTGCCGGACAGGAGTGATACTTTTTATTACTTTTGTTGAAAAACAGAAAACATTTAATCATTATGAAATACATTATAATATTAGCAGACGGGGCATCAGATGAGCCTATTGAATCTTTAGGACACAAAACACCACTAATGGCTGCCGACACCCCAAACATAGACGCATTATGTGCTAAAAGTCGCTGTGGCAAACTGGTTACAGTACCTGATGATATGCCACCGGGCAGCGAAATAGCCAACTTGTCAGTATTAGGTTATGATGTTAAAGAAGTTTTTGAAGGCAGAGGCGTCCTTGAAGCTGCAAGTTTAGGCGTCACAATAAATGAGGGCGAATTAGCCATGCGCTGCAACCTGATATGCATTGAAAATGACCTTATAAAAAATCATTCAGCCGGCCATATTTCAAGTAGTGAGTCTGAAAAACTGATTCATGCACTCAATGAGAACCTTGGCAATCATGACATCAGTTTTTATCCGGGGACGAGTTACCGCCATCTTCTTGTAGTCAAAAATGGACACAAAGCAATAGTCTGTACGCCTCCACATGATGTACCTGGTACACCATACAAAGATGTTATGGTACGCCCCTTGATAAAAGAGGCAGAAACAACAGCAAACCTTCTTAATAATCTCATAGAAAAATCTCATGACATTCTGAAAAACCATCCTGTAAATAAGCATCGAGCTGCCACAGGCAAAGATGAAGCCAACTCAATATGGATGTGGTCGCCAGGGTATAAGCCGAAGATGAAAACTTTTATGGAACTTTATGGTAAGACAGGCGCTATCATATCGGCCGTTGACCTTTTGTATGGCATTGGATCCTATGCCGGTCTGAAGCCTATATACGTCGAAGGTGCCACAGGATTGTACGACACAAACTATGAAGGCAAGGCTGAAGCTGCTGTAGAAGCACTAAAAACTCATGACTTTGTATTTCTGCATATTGAAGCCAGTGATGAAGCAGGACATGAAGGAGATGTACCCCTTAAAATTAAAACCCTCGAATATCTGGATAAGCGCGTTGTTAAGTATGTAGTCGAAAAAACTGCACTAATGGATGAAGATGTTGCCATTGCTATTTTGCCGGACCACCCTACCCCTTGTGCATTACGCACCCATACCCGTGAAGCAGTTCCATTCATGATATATCATCCAGGAACCTCACCCGATAAAGTGCAAAAATACAATGAAGTTGATGTCGCTGATGGATATTACGGCACGCTTAGAGGGAATGCTTTTATTAAAGCTCTTTTCCAACAGTAGATCCGCATTTTTTTTTGGGGTATTTTCACAATCTTTGCCAGTGGCTTTGTGAAAAGTTAAGAGTATTTTCGGTTAGGGAAAAATAACCAAAACATCATTAGAGTATTTTTAGTTCTTAAAGCAAAGCATCAGTGTTTTATAACTTTTGCTATGTTTATGGTATGAATGATACAGATAATACAGGATAGAAACAGATTTAAATTTTTTTCATGTAGATTTCCCTCTAATTGATATTTTTTTTTGTGTAATATTTCTTTCAAGATTAAAAAATTCTTATATTTGCTTTTGATTAACACGTTCTATGCAAGCTTTATTTTATTAACCAAAATGTAACCCGAATGAAAACAATTTTTACCTCTGCACTATTATTATTGTTTGTACAAACAATTTTTAGTCAAAATCTTCAGTTTTCTGAAGCTAAGAATTTGCCAAAAAACAACGATGTTATTTTTTTCCAGGAGAAAGCCCCCCAAATTCTCAATTCCAAACCGACAAAGAATGTTTTTGGCAGGTGGTATAATTATGGCGAAACAATGGATATACTCAATAACGGCACGGCTTCGCTCCATGGCAATTACCTATTTCCTGACAGCACAATTCTTGTTCATTTCGGCACATCATACGGCACGCCATGGATACACAAAATCGGGGACTTGCTTGATGTAACAGCGGATATCTTTAACGATTCTTTACTGCATCATGGAGAACAGCATATCACAGAATCAAATTTTTTCAGCTTAGACTCACTTGCAATTTATTGTGTTTACGAAAGGAATATTTCTGACCCAAACATTGTTGACACACTTTTAGTAGAAATTTCTTTCAGCAGCAGTTTATTAACTGCTTACTTCCCTCCCGGACCACTGCCAACGAACCTTAATACAGATACTGTTTTTATTAAAAGGATACCTTATGCAAGCTTTAACAATACGCTTGATATGCCTGAAAAATACACCTTCAAGATACCATTAACAGCAGCAACACATGCAAATATTTTACCTAATGGCCTACACGAAATAATAGTCCCTACACCCGGCTTGAAAACAGTCAATCCGGGCAGCCTGGTCGTAACTTCTGTAGGCTTCATTCCGGGCTATAGTTGGACACCCCACCTTGACACTTTAGGCAATTATAACCACCTGCTCTTTATTTCCCGCAAACAAAAAAATAACACTTTCCCTGTTTATTTTAAACATGATTACAATATTTCACATATAATTCCCAAGGATGTCAGATATAACTATGCAGGTTCATGGAACGACCTTTATATTCCTTCTTTTGCTTATATGGGGTCATCACCTAACTACAATTTTGAACACCACATGATTTACTATAAAATCAGTGCCTCTTTCAACATAGCATTCGATGTAAATAATGTATCTTGTTATGGCGGTTCGGACGGGCAAATAAACCTAACCAGCGTTGCGGGCGGTGCAGCGCCCTATACTTACAGCTGGAGCCATGGAGCCACCACTCAAAATGTTCAGAATTTAAGCAAAGGCATTTACCAGGTTACGATAACAGATGCCGAGAATACTGAAGTCGTGCGCGTTTTTGAAATTACAGAACCCACTCCTATGCATGCCACGGTAAGTTCTACACCGGCCACAGCGTGTGGAGCCAACGACGGTTCCATAACAGTGACTTCTATTGGTGGTGGTACGCCCTCATACTCTGTGATTGTTATTGATTCTGATTCTATAACACAAGGTATGATTGGTTTAAGTGCCGGCATTTATACCGTCAGAATTACCGACTCTAAGGGGTGCAGGCTATCATTACACACTGCTGTCAATGAAGTGGGCGCACCAACTATGAGCAGTTCTGTAGATCATATAAGCTGCCACGGTGCTAATGATGGCAGCATCAGTATTACCATTGATGATCCGGTAGGCACACCCACTTATGTGTGGAATACGGGTCATACCACCACAAATCTAAGCGGCTTATCGCCTGGAACATATATTGTAACTGTCACAGATGTCAACTGTGATGTCTTTGGTGTTTTTGATGTTATCCAACCAGATGAAATTGATATTAACGGCGTGGTAACACACCCGGTTATCAATATTTCGGATGGAAGTATTGCACTCTTTGTTGAAGGTGGCACACCGCCATATTCTTACTTATGGAACACCGGAGAGACAACATCTCAAATCACCGGACTCGTTTCCGGGAATTACAGCGTAACTGTTACTGATGCCAACTCATGTACGCAATCTGAAGATTTTGAGCTGATTCTTGGCAATAAGATAATTGATGAAAATGAGGCTTTTGTCAGAATATACCCCAACCCTGTTAATGACTTTTTCCACATTGCATTTGAAAACATAAAAAGTCAGCATATTACAGTTAACCTTTATACGTTACAAGGAAGCCAAATTAAGAGTTTAAGCCACAGCACATCAGATAAAAATACCATTAAAGTGCAAACATCTAATTTATCTCATGGTGTTTACTTTGTTGAAATTCTTACTGATAGACAAAGGTTTGTTAAAAGGATTATTAAATAAAACTTTTACTTGATTTCTGTTATATGGTTTAGCTCTTTGCAAGAGCCTTAAATTTTAACGTCAAGACTATTATTCAACGGCATCAGCTATTGTTCTCCGTGTGTTTTGTCAATACTGCTGTGTTGGTCAAGTTGGACCGGTATTTATGCATGGGTTTAAGTTTGAATACTTCAACCGTACAAAGAAATATTTTGATTTTTGTGCAATTTTGAATTCATTTTTTACGTTATATTAGTAGATAAACAATGTAGTACCAATTAATTTTCTTATGAATTACTAGTTATACGTTTTTTTTAAGTAAGTGATTATACTATTTGTCTCAGGATATATGAACAGAAGTATTTTTAATCATAATGCTTTCAAAATTGCTGCCTGGAAATTTTGTGGCATTACAAACAAAAAAAGCGTATGAAAACTACACAAAAACCCATGGAAAAACTGGAAAGAAATAGATTTATTTTTTTTCAGACAGGCTTAATAATAGCCTTGTTTTTAGTTCTGGTTGCATTTGAGTATCAGGTAAAAAATCCTTCATTGAAAATGCTGAGTGGTGGCACGATACTCCATTTTGATGAGGAAGAGATGCCCATTGTTTTGCCACCACCACCGCCACCACCGCCACAGCCTCAAAGTAAAACAGTTTTTGATATTGTCAACAATAATAAAGAGGTGGATGATATAGCAATGAACGTAGAGTTGGCAAAGATAACTACACCGGCTATCTACACGCCAATAGAAATACCGGAAGAGCCTATAAAAGAAGATGAGATAATACTTATTCCGGAAATCATGCCTGAATTTCCGGGTGGGGAAGCAGCTCGCAGAACGTATTTAGTGAACCATGTCAGATACCCTGAAATGGCTGTTAGTAACAGGATACAAGGAACGGTTCACGTAGAGTTTGTTATAGAGCCGGATGGCAGCATCACAAATGTTCGTTTGTTGAGGGGTATTGGTGGAGGCTGCGATGAAGAAGCCCTAAGGGTGGTATCGAGTATGCCACTGTGGAAGCCCGGACAACAAGGCATTCGTAAAGTGCGCACGCGGATGTCAATGCCCATACATTTTAGGCTTAAATGACACGATTAATGGAACTTTAAAATAAAATAAAAAACACATATACGATACAGTTATTTGTATCGTTATAAAAATAATAAAATCTTTTACCAATCAGAAAAAAATTATTAATTTAGCCACCCATAAAAAAACCTAAAATCATGGAGCAAAAAAAGACACCGAAAGCGGATCTGGAAAACAAAAAAGGGATGTTCTTGCAAGCAGGCTTAGTAGTAGCTTTAGCAGCAACCCTTATTGCATTCGAGTGGAAAACTTATGACAGGGTTCTTGCCGATCTGGGCGATGTTGAAGTTCTGCATATTGAAGAGGAGGAAATTCCTATTACCAGACAGGAACCGCCTCCACCACCTCCGCCACCGGCTCCTACAACAGTACTTAATATTGTTGATGATGACGAAGAAATTGAAGAAGAATTTGTTATTGATGCTGAACTGACAGCTGATACGGAAATTGTAGAATATGTCCCAATAGAAGTAGAAGAGGAAGCTTATGATGAAGCCGAGATTTTTCTCGTTGTTGAAGACCCTGCCCAATTCCCCGGTGGTGAAGAAGCACGTCAACGCTACCTCGCTGAAAATATTAGATATCCTCAAATTGCCAGAGAAATGGGTATTCAAGGAACCGTTTTTGTCACTTTTGTAGTTGAACCCGATGGCAGCATCACTAACATTGATGTTTTAAGAGGCATTGGCGGCGGTTGCGACGAAGAAGCTGTCAGAGTGGTTAGAAACATGCCCCGATGGGAACCCGGAAGACAAAGAGGCAGAGCTGTCCGTGTAAGATTTAATATGCCCATAAGGTTCGTATTAAACTAGATTATTTTTGACTTTTATTAAACATCTCTTTAGCGTGATTTAAAGTCAATTTTTGATAAGAAATTAATTCACAGATATTTCGCAAACTCCCAGGAAGTGATATGATATAAAAAAAAACGAAACGGCTTATTAAGCCGTTTCGTTTTTTTTGTTCTAAAAATCTATCAATAATAAATTTTACGAAAAATTTTTCAGAAAATCTATTCGAAAGCTTTTACTGATTTTTCAATGATTTCAACACATTCTTTGATTTGATTTTCTGTAATAATAAGTGGTGGGGCAAAACGGATAATATCGCCATGAGTTGGTTTGGCAAGTAAGCCATTATCTCTCATTTTAACACACACGTCCCAGGCCTCTTTGCCATCTTTTGGTTTAATGATAATGGCATTTAACAAACCTTTACCTCTGACACATGTAATCATATCCGATTGAATATTTCTCAGTCCTTCTCTGAGTAAATTTCCAAGATTTTCGGCTCTTTCGGCGAGATTTTCTTCCTTAACGACTTCAAGTGCAGCAGTAGCCACCTTGGCAGCTATAGGGTTGCCGCCAAAAGTAGAACCATGTTCTCCCGGCTTGATACAAAGCATGATATCATCGTTTGCCAAAACAGCAGAAACGGGAAATACACCACCACTGATAGCTTTACCGAGAATGAGCACATCAGGCTTAACGTTTTCGTGGTCGCATGCTAATAGCTTTCCTGTGCGGGCTATACCTGTTTGCACTTCATCAGCAACAAATAATACATTGGCATTTTTGCATAACTCATAGGCTTTGCTCAGATACCCTTCATCCGGCACATAAACACCAGCTTCTCCCTGTATAGGTTCAAAAAGAAAACCTGCTACATGAGGGTCTTTAAGCGCTTCGGCCAATGCCTCTGTATCGTTATAAGGTATTCTGATGAAACCAGGTGTAAACGGGCCATAGTTGGTATAAGCAACGGGATCATTAGAAAAAGATACTATCGTAGTTGTGCGTCCATGAAAGTTATTTTCACAAACTATTATTTTGGCCTGATCCTGAGAGATGCCTTTTTTCATATACGCCCACTTACGTGTAAGCTTGATAGCGGTTTCAACAGCTTCTGCACCGGTATTCATAGCCAAAACTTTGTCGAAGCCGAAATAATTGGTAATGTACTTTTCAAACTTACCCAAACAATCGTTGTAAAAAGCCCTTGAAGTTAAAGTAAGCTGCCGAGCCTGGTCAACCAAAGCACCAACAATACGGGGATGGCAATGACCTTGATTAACAGCTGAGTAAGCCGAGAGAAAGTCATAATACTTTTTCCCCTCAACATCCCATAAATAAACACCTTCACCACGTGTCAAAACTACCGGTAGCGGATGGTAGTTGTGCGCTCCATACTTTTCTTCCAACTCAATAGCCTCCATAGAAGCCCGACCTAAATTCAAATTTGTGTCCATAATAATTTTTTTAAAAAGTTAATAATATGATGTATTCTTTACATGCTTTTTTGGCAAATATATAATTTTTTTAAACAAGCCTTAAAAATGCGACATGAATATTTTTCTTTGTAAAATGCAAAAAATAAATGCTTTAGGAATTATGATTAATTGCATACTCAGTAAGTTTCATTCGTCATTACAATGAGTTAATAATGACACACATCATGTTGTTGTGAAGATATTACACATAACTGAGCCTCACCATATTAATTTTACCACGAGCTTCAATGGGCATAGAAGCCAGGTTGATGATGATATCCTTTTTCTCGATATACCCATTTTTCACCAAAAAATCTTTCACTTCATCAATAGTATTGTCAGTGCTTTCAAATTTATCATAATAAAAGCCCTTGACACCCCATACCAAGCTTAGTTTGCTTAATATAGCGTGATTGTTGGTAAACACAAATATTTGAGATTTTGGTCTGTGACTTGATATTTTGATAGCCGAGTAGCCCGAGTGGGTCATACTTACAATGGCAGAGGCATGAACCTGCTGTGCCAAAATACAAGCGCTGTAAATTACTGAGTCTGTAATAAAGCGTGGACTGTTTAGCTCATCAGGCGGGTTTTCCTTGTAAAAAATCCCTTCAAAAGATTCTACTTGTTTAATAATTTTTCTAACCATTTCGACAACCTTCAAGGGGTGGTCGCCTACAGAAGTTTCTCCGCTCAACATAACGGCATCTGCACCATCCATAACACTATTAGCCACATCGCTTACTTCAGCACGCGTAGGGTTAAAATTATGGATCATACTTTCCATCATTTGTGTAGCCACTATAATGGGTTTAGAGGCATGCAAACATTTGTTTATTATCATTTTTTGAATGAGTGGCACATTTTCCATCGGGATCTCAATACCCAAATCACCACGAGCTACCATAACTGCATCAGTGGCTTCTATGATATTGTTGATATCGGTCAAAGCTTCAGGTTTTTCAATTTTAGCAATAATCAGTGGTGGATTGCGCTTTTTGTATTTGGCCATTTCATTGCGCAACTCGTGAATATCAGATGCACGCCGCACAAATGACAATGCCACCCACTGAAATCTGTTTTCCATTATAAATGCCAGGTCTGTTTTATCTTTTTCACTTAATGTTGGCTCCGACACTTCTGAATCAGGCAGGTTAAAACCCTTTCGTGATGATAAAGTACCTCCATAAACAACCTGAGCCAATAGCGCATCATTGTTATTGGTTTCAAGCACGCGCAACATTATTTTACCATCATCAATAAGGATGCGGTCATTAGTTTTCATATCTTTGGCAAGGTAAGGATAGTCAACAAATAACTTTTGAGCGGTGCCTATGCATTCTTTTGTGGTAATGGTAATATGAGTGCCGTTTTTTAAGACAACAGCATCATTTTCTACTTTACCTACGCGCAGCTTAGGTCCTTGCAAATCGCCCAGCAAAGCCAGATGCATTTTGTACTTTTTGTTGATATGGTGTACAGCATCAATTTTTTTTTGGTGTGTTTCATGTGTATCGTGTGAGAAATTGATACGACAGACATCTACGCCTTCTTTAGCTAATGCCAAGATCATATCTTCACTTTGAGAAGCCGGCCCTATGGTGGCTATTACTTTTGTGCGTTTGTTTTGACTAATTATATGCATACAATCAACCTTTATATTTATTTAACTTAAAAAGTTCCAAATCATTAATAAGGAGCCTGAAGCCTTTAATTTTTTTCTTGTCAAGTTCCATAGCCAGAGCAACATTTTTTATTTTTTTTACACCCTCCTTAAAAATATGTACAAATTTTTCAGGATTGGTACCGCTTATAAAACATATATAATCCAGCTTCTTGTATTCCGGAATAAGAAATGCCGCCTCATTTTTGTTGGATATCAAACAGTAGTTTAAATAGTTCATACCATCCTCAAAAGCATAGTACGAAAAACATATTGCTTTATCATGCTTTATGGGTTTAAAAGGAAAATCATTTTTCTTTACAAAATTATAGGGATGCATTGTATTGATATGCCAAACAAGCTTATAATCGGGCATGGGGGAACTTATGCCTAAAACAGAAATATCTTCTGTACCATAATCTGCATCAAGCTTAATTTTTTTCACCATTTTTATGTGTTTTTTAGCCTATCTTAAACCCTTATTAATAAGCATGTCATGACGGACATAGTTTTCATAAAAAAAGATAACATACTTTGCATAGCCTATGCCCTACTCTAAAACTTCCATAGCCTTTTTAATGGCACTATATGTTTTTCTTGAAACAGGTACAGAGGGCAATCTGAGATAATTTTGTATAATATCAAGCTGGTTTAATGCTGCCTTGATGCCCGCCGGATTGCCATCCATAAAAATGGCCGTCATAAAAAGAGTCAATTTATGAAACAATGCTCTGGCTTTTAAAAAATCATGCTCAAGTGCATGGCGCACCATATGCGAGAATTCTTTTGGATATGCATTGGCCGTAACAGAAATAGCCCCATCCCCACCCATAGCTATAAGAGGTAAAGTAAGCAAGTCGTCACCAGAAATGACTAAAAAGTTCTCAGGTTTATTTCTTACGATCATGGCACATTGCTCCATGTCTTTTGACGCTTCCTTAATACCAATAATATTGTCGAAGTTATGAGCAAGCTTTAGTGTAGTCTCGGCAGTCATATTTACACCGGTTCTATCAGGCACATTATAGAGAATTACCGGCAGAGGCGATCTTTCGGCAATGGTTTTGTAGTGTGCAAATAATCCTTTTTGATGGGGCTTGTTATAGTAAGGCGTAACCGAAAGCAATGCATGGACTATATCGAAACAAAAATATGCAAAATTATTAACCACTTCATTGGTACAGTTTCCGCCAACGCCTGCAACAAGAGGCACACGCTTATCAATAATTTCAGCAGCAAAGTGTATTATGGCATTTTTTTCATCTTTACTCAGTACTACGGACTCCCCTGTTGTACCCAAAACTACGATATAATCTACATGATTTGAAATGGTATGATGTATGACATTTTTAAATGCATCAAAATCAATGCTGCCGTCTTTGTGAAAGGGTGTTACGACAGCTACTCCGGTCCCTTTAAAACAATTATTCATTTTTAATATTTATATGTGTTAAGTAGTGCTTAATATGGTCTGTGTAATCGTGTAGGGAAATATCATCGGTTACATCAAGCAACAAATCATAATGCACAAGGTTTTTATCATTCATTTTTCCTACCTTAAACAAGGATTTGGAATTATAAGCTATATATCTGGTCGAAAACTCAAAAGATGTTGTAAGATCAATCATCAAATCATATTCATTTTTTATGAAGTCGTCAACAAAGTTTGACGATGGTTTGTTATACCAGTTTAAATCTTTTTTTGTGTAGTAATCATAGGTAAGTTTGGGAAAGCAAAAATGTGGCACCATATCCGAGTTGGTGAAACCAAGTGCTTTTACATTTTTATTCTGGTCTTGAAAAAATTTGACAAAGCTGCTTATTATTTTAAAGTCCCTTTCGGAGGGGACAACATATACAATGCCTACCGTTTTAACCTTACTGAAATCCTTTGGCATTCTCCGTACTGTTTTTTTCTTAAGGTCTTTATTCAGTGCAAATTGCCCGGCTATCAATTTTATTTTTTCAATCAATTTCACAACATATACGGATTTGTTAGAAAAGCAAATTTAGAAAATATTATCTACCAAACATAAAAAAAAATGGTAAGATTTTTTACGTTTCAAAACCGAAATATGCGCTAAAGGGGTCTCTGAAGTCAAAGTATTACCGCTATCGGTCTGCATGTTGCTAACCGGCCATTCCGTTCATCAAGCTTTTAAAAATGTATTTACTTTGCTGCCATTACATGCATTTATCTATGTCTTTGAGTGTTAAGACAGGTATTTACAAAGCTTGTTTCAGAAGCATGTCAAATTCTATTACAGCCCACTATCTCGTTAAAATATAAGCCCGAATAATTTCACGGGATAAATCTTAAAAACAGCATGCAGAATAATACGCCAATTATGCTGCTACTTGGCACAATTAATCTTTTACACAACGAACAGAAAAACCACTCTCCATTCTATGGTGATTAACACCGACACTACTGCCTTGTGCATGTATGAGACGTGCCCAGGCAAAGTTGGTTATGTTTTCGGTGGCACTCCACAAAAAACCTTGCTGACCTAAATCAACTGATGTGAATGCAACATACCCGCCCGGAAGGGCTGTAAAACCGACCTCATTTGTTGCCCCTGAGTTAGGACTTTCCCAATGTGTTGTACCAACTTCTTTTAGTTTACTACCGGCAAGAAGAAACCCTCCCAAATAATCGGTTAAA
>PXBB01000061.1 GCA_003565735.1 Bacteroidales bacterium | reverse complement strand
TTATCCTTCTCTGCTAACAGCTTAAAAGGATTGAAAAGAAAAAACAAAAATATAAGGACTGCGTTTTTCATTGAAAATATTTGTATTCTGCAAAAATATTGATTTTTTGCTTTTACAAGTAGTTTGTTTTGATATTCAAAAGGCTTTGAAAATATTTTCCCTTTTTCGAAGGCTTTTACTTCAGGCCATCTGCTGCTGCCAACTATAAAGACAATTTTCTATAAACTTCGCACCTCCCGCTTCGACTAAATGTATATCCCTTCGATTTTATCCATCGCCTATGGCTATTCAATAGAATAAGTTAGATACAGATTACCATATAGGCAACTTTCGATAACCTACTTCGGAACCTAAATAAAAAGCATGAAAAATGCGGGCTATAATATTTACTTATCAAAAAAGTCTCTGAAATCTTTTTCGGTAAATCCTCTATAGTCTAATCTTTTTATAACGCTGCTGTTTTCAACAAAAATAATGGTTGGCAACCTGCCTTTAGCAACAGTAATGACTTCCTCGGCAGGCAGGAATGCATAATGTACAAATGGTTTAGTATGGCTTTGCTCCCAAAATTGGTCGATATATTGAGGATTGCCATAAAAGTAAAAATAAATAGCATCACCTTTATCTAATTGTTGTGATATTATGGATATTTTTCGAGCAGCAAGTGTGCAATAAGGGCAATTAAGACTGAAAAAGCACAATACTTTTTTGCCTTCATCATATTTTAAAGTATTGTCCGATAGTTTAATATAGTCCTTGCCTTTTTGAAATTTTTCTGTTGTATGACGGGCATATATCAAGTTGTGAATTAAATCAGGGGGACTTAATACGGAAGGCACAAAAAATGCAGCCATAAGAATAATTATCAAAGCCGCTTTGCGGTATGCCCATAGCCATGAGTTATTGTGCCTTATTGTAAACAATAAAACTATGAAAACAATATTCTTTATCAATGATTCGAGAGGGTTCATAGTAAGTATATCCCCAAAGCAATGGCAGTTTTCTTTGGATGCAAGGTTAAAAAGTAAAAAAACAGAAAACAGAATCAGCACACTTAAGCTGATCTTATAAACAATCCTAAAATACAAATTAGAAATGAGTAAAACACCCAAAAAAAGCTCTAATGAAATCACAAATCGCGCAACAAAAGTTGAAAAGTGGAAACCAAATAAATTCAAGCTGAATAAATACAACTCAAACTGGTCAATAGATTTTAGCTTTGCTACTGCCGAAAGTACAAAAAGCAAACCCAATAGTATTCTTATAGAAATTCTAAAGTAGCCTATAAAATGTATTTTCTGTATCATGGTTAATGCAATTCAAACATTTGCAAATTTAAACAAAAAGGCTTACACTGATTTTTTGTATGGAATAAAAAAAGTATAGGGAAAAGTAAAAAACTTTTCCCTATACTGATAAGCGCGTTAAAAACAACTTTTAGTCGTTAGTAGGTAATGGTTCTTTCCAGTTCTATATCGCCCATTCTTAATTTTGTCCAGTTTCCGTTACTATCTGAACTTTTAACTGCTCTTTTGTTCTGAATATCAACCCTCTTATCTCTAGTTTCACTGGATATCAGGGTATATTTCATGGTGCCATAAATGCCGTCTTTATCAAAGATGGCATTTATATAGGCCATAAAACCTCTGTCTCTGTCGCGCTCAATATTTGTTATTTCAGATTCTATTGTACTGATAGTTTCATAATTATCTAAGTTCGCTTTACTAAAATTGCGGTATGTTCTTAATGCATCTCTCTCACATGCTACTACGCCAAACAGGCTAAAATTTCTAAGGTACCACCATCTATCCTGTATCTTATTCTTTGTAAAATAAACATTAGCATCATAATCGTACATAATATATATAGGCATCATTTTAGAGCGGTTGGGTTTGGTTTTTAGTTTACCAGGCATAATTCTATCGGGTAGGCCAATAAAACTATTCCTTCCGGTTAACAACACAAAATCATAGTTGGTATTAGGGAGCATGGTTTCATAAAGTTGTTGTTTCGCTATAACGCTATTATCATTATTGGTAACAGTAACATTATACTTGGTATTAATAAATGACAAGAAGTTCTTTTTTATCTCATAATTTGCAATTACAGAGCCATTTTTGCTGATACTTCCTGATATATGCTTGGGGTTTTCATTAAAATCGCTTGTTACAATATCTATTGGAAAATCAATGCCAAGGGTTTGCGACAGGTACATATTTACAGCTGTATGACGTGCGGCATTAGATACCAACATCATATTATCAGCATGAATAAGCATATCTACAAAAACGGGGTTATGAAAATCAATACCTGCATAATAGGCATCCATGCTCTCTTTAAGATTGTGAAAAATATCTTCAGTAGCATGAACAACGCCGGATCTGCTGCGCCCTATGACCTCGTCATTTCTGTTGGTTATTTCTTGCCACTCGATTCTTGTTGCAGCCATGCCTTTTTTTGCATACTTCTCAGCTTCAGCTTTATTACCAATCAAGTAGTTGGCCAGTGCCAGATTATAATATAGGGTAAACACGTTATTGTCGTTTATATCAGCATCTCTTCTACCCCCACCCGGAACGTATTTTTGAAGCAAGTTTTCCCAAATTTTAATACATTCTTCAACTTCAGCTTTGTAGCTATCTTCATTGTGGCGGGTTCTGAATCTATTGGCAAGAGGAATAAATTTTTCCTGTGCTTCATTTTGCAAATCACCCGCATCACCGCTTAAGCCTCTTATAGTATAAACATTTACAGGTAAGTAGCCGTATTTTAATGAATATTTATTTCTTATTTTTTGCGTAGCCCACCCTTGGGCAATTCTTAGTCTGTCATTGTATTTTTGTTCGCGTGTTTGCAAGGGGCCTGCAGAAGAACTTCCTTTACCTGCAACCCAAAAAGGGCCACCGCTTTCTATAAGATTTCTTTCAGGCATTTCATATAAATTATAGGAGACCTTCACTTCATACTCTGCACCGTCATAAAACCTGTTTGGAATATCACCTGCAACAATTCTGTCTTCATCGTAAAACAGTACTTCCAGGAATAAATCACCACCCTCTGCCGGAAAAATATCAGGAATTAACTGGTAAGTACGTTCGGGAGCACTCTTGTCTGTTAGTGTGCCTGTCTCATCCTCTACATCAACACCAATTCTTGACAATGCACCACTTGCACGCTCTGTTGTTCTGGCAACATTTTCACCCAATGTAGCTTTTTGAGTTGTTTGAACTGTCAAATTTCTATACTGCTTTTCAGAGTAAGGAAGTTGAACATAACGAACCCCTGCACTCTCCGAACGAAAAGGAGCTCTTAACTGTGACATAGCTGGTAAAATGATAAACACAGCCAGTACTGTTAACATAACATTTTTAATTTTCATCTGTTTTTGGTTTTTTAATCAATAAAAAAATAACTTTTTAGCTTTTGCTTTCATTAATATAGGTTGCATTCTTTTGACAAATTCGAAACAAAAAATAATTCTTTAATGAAATATGAATGGTGTGTTTTTTACAATTTTAAGCTTGTATTAAGGTGGGTTCTATAATTTAAATCATTGTTATTCAAATAATTATATGTATATTTGCATATAATTTAATACGAAAACAATATGACATCACAAGAGTATAAAGCAAATGGCAAAAAGGGATTA